>CAJKRH010000020.1 GCA_905202255.1 uncultured Ruminococcus sp. | reverse complement strand
TGTCGGCTTTTCTCTGATATCGCAGATAATAAAAACCGTATCAAACGACCTTGATACCGATATAAAAATCGAAGAAGCAATTTATTTTGCCAAGGAAGCCTACAAGGTTCCGGACGGCAATATCACGATAAAGACAATAGGCGGCACGGTGCTGCAGAATCCCGTGACGGGCGTATGGAAATATTACTGCCTGAACCGAG
This sequence comes from uncultured Ruminococcus sp., assembly GCA_905202255.1. GTDB lineage: Bacteria > Bacillota > Clostridia > Oscillospirales > CAG-272 > Apopatosoma. Next base: position 32,851 of record CAJKRH010000020.1, on the reverse strand, counting down.
ACGCGGCGATATTTGACATAAACAAATATATGAACGCCTTCACGCGGCAGATAGACGCGGAAATATTTGATACGGCAGGCTTTTTCACTAATGCAAGCGACGCCGAATACAGCTATATAAACGACTATTATAATTCATAGGAGGCATTATGGAAAATAATGAAATCACCATGCTCACGGAAGCCGATTCCGAAACTCTGGCAAGAGAGATAGTAAAGATTCTTGATGACAGAAAGGCAAAGGATATAAAGCTTCTGCGGGTGAGCGACAAGACCGTGATGACAGATTATTTCGTAATCTGCACGGGCACTTCCAACACTCAGATAAAAGGTATCGCGGGAGAGCTTGAATATAAGCTCTCCGAACGCGGAATCACGCCTATCCATACCGACGGATATGACTCCGGCAAGTGGATAGTCCTCGATTATGCTCATGTGATAGTCCATATCTTCTACGGCGAGGACAGGGATTTCTACAAGCTGGAGAAGCTATGGGGCGACGCTACGGAAATACCTACGCAAATATAATGAAACATATACACCTTTGAAAGGGGACCTGAAATAAAGATGAAATACGACTACACCGCCATTGAGAAGAAATGGCAGAAAATCTGGGACGACAAAAAGGCTTTCCATGCCGAGATAGACAAGAGCAAGCCGAAATACTATGCTCTTATCGAATTTCCGTATCCCTCCGGTCAGGGACTGCATATAGGGCATCCGCGCCCCTACACGGCGATGGATATCGTGGCGCGCAAGAAGAGAATGCAGGGCTACAATGTGCTTTTCCCGATGGGCTGGGACGCTTTTGGTCTGCCGACGGAGAACTACGCGATAAAGAATAAAGTACATCCTGCCGATGTCACGAAGAAGAACATAGCTCATTTCAAGGAGCAGCTCAAAATGCTCGGTTTCAGCTTTGACTGGGACAGAGAGATAAACACCACCGACCCCGAATATGTGAAGTGGACGCAGTGGATATTCCTCCAGCTCTATAAGCACGGGCTTGCATATAAGAAAGAAATGTCCGTAAACTTCTGCACATCCTGCAAGTGCGTGCTTGCAAACGAAGAGGTAGTGAACGGCGTCTGCGAGCGCTGCGGAAGCGAGGTTGTTCACAAGGTCAAGAGTGAATGGATGCTCAAGATAACGGAATATGCGGGCAGGCTTATTGATGACCTCGATGGGCTTGACTTCATCGACCGCGTAAAGACGCAGGAGATAAACTGGATAGGTCGCTCCTACGGCGCGCAGGTCAGATTCAAATCCACAGAGGGCGACGATATCGAGATATACACGACGCGTCCCGACACGCTTTTCGGCGCTACATATATGGTCATAGCGCCCGAGCACGCGCTCATAGAAAAGTGGAAAGACAAGCTTACAAATTACGCCGACATTATAAAATATAAGGAAGAAGCCGCGAGAAAATCCGACTTTGAGCGCACGGAGCTTGCCAAGGACAAGACAGGCGTGCGTCTCGAGGGCGTAGAGGCGATAAACCCCGTAAACGGCAAGAAAATACCGATTTTCGTTTCCGACTATGTTCTCGCGACATACGGAACGGGTGCTATCATGGCTGTTCCGGCGCACGATACGCGCGACTGGGATTTCGCAAAGAAATTCGGTCTGCCGATAGTTGAGGTTGTGGCAGGCGGCGATGTCGAGAAAGAAGCTTTCACCGATGTTGCCACGGGCAAACTCTGCAATTCCGGTTTCCTCGACGGACTCGAGGTTGCCGAGGCAAAAGAAAAGATAATAGAATGGCTGACGGAAAAGGGAATAGGCGAGAAAAAGACAAACTACAAGCTGCGCGACTGGGTATTCTCCCGCCAGCGCTACTGGGGTGAGCCCGTGCCGCTCGTTTACTGCGAGCATTGCGGCGGATGGGTTCCCGTGCCTGAAGACCAGCTCCCCGTAACTCTTCCCGCCGTAGAGCACTACGAGCCTACGGACAACGGCGAATCGCCGCTCGCGAAGATGACTGACTGGGTCAATACGACATGCCCCGTATGCGGCGGCCCCGCAAAGCGCGAGACAGACACGATGCCGCAGTGGGCGGGTTCCTCATGGTATTTCCTGCGCTACTGCGACCCGCACTGCAAGACGGCGCTTGCTTCAAGCGAGGCGCTCGACTACTGGATGCCCGTAGACTGGTATAACGGCGGCATGGAGCATGTCACACTGCACCTGCTCTATTCCCGCTTCTGGGCTAAGTTCCTCTATGATATCGGCGTGATAAAGTGCAAAGAGCCTTATCTCAAGCGCACGGCGCACGGCATGGTTCTCGGCGAGGACGGAAGCAAAATGTCGAAATCCCGCGGCAATGTAATAAACCCCGACGATATAGTGCGCGAATACGGTGCGGATACGCTCCGCCTCTATGAGATGTTCATCGGCGATTTCGAAAAGGAAGCGCCGTGGTCTCAGACGGGCATCAAGGGTTGCCGCAGATTTGTGGAGAGAGTGGTCGGGCTCTGCGATATGGCAAAGGGTGAGGGAGTTACGCCGAAGCTCGAAAATGCTTTCCACAAGACGATAAAGAAAGTCACGCTCGATATAGAGAGCATGAAATTCAATACGGCGATAGCGGCTATGATGTCGCTCGTAAACGATATTTACGATGCCGGCACGCTCACGCGCGACGAACTCGGAATATTCGTTCATCTGCTCTGTCCCTTTGCTCCGCACATAAGCGAAGAGATATGGGAGAGCCTCGGCGGAGAGGGACTGCTCTCGCTCGACAAATGGCCCGAATACGATGAGGCAAAGACTGTCGACAGCACGGTTTCCGTTGCCGTTCAGATTTGCGGCAAGACGAAAGAGATAATCGAGATAGCAAAAGGCGCTTCCGAGGAGGAAGCAACCGCGGCGGCTATGGCGAGCGGCAAGATTGCCGCCATGCTCGAGGGCAAGCAGATAGTGAAGAAGATATTTGTTCGCGACAGAATACTCAATTTTGTGGCAAAATGATGCCCATGCGGCAAAAATATTGCGATTTTTTGAAAAAAACATAGAAAATCGTATTGACAAAATCGCGCGGGTATTATATAATGTAAAAAGCCGTACTGTGGCATTTCAAATAGCGAAAATCAGGAGAGAAAGCAATGGTTTTTGATATCACCCCGATACTTAACGGCGAGACCGATAAAATGGATTTTGCCTTTGATTATCTTCCCGAGAGGGACGGGGTAGTCGCCGCTCTTTTCCCCGATATTGTTTTTGAAGCGCCTGTCAGCACCATCGGTTATGTCAGAAACAGGGCGGGATATATGTTTATCCATGCCGATGTCTCTCTGAACTATAAGACCGCGTGCGCCAGATGTGCGGAGCCTGTTGAGGGCAAAATGAATTTTTCCTTTGAAAAGGATATAGCGAACGGCGGAGTTGACGAGGACAACGACGATTATATCTTCGTGAAAAATCAGAAGATTGATTTGTCCGAGCCACTGGAGGAGGAGCTTTTGCTGGTGCTTCCCGCAAAGACACTTTGCAGGGAGGATTGCCGCGGGCTTTGCCCGAAATGCGGAAAGAATCTCAATCTCGGCGATTGCGGCTGCGAGAAATCGCAGGGCGATCCGAGGCTGGCTATCCTGAAAACTTTGCTAAAGTGATATTACAAAAAAGATGTCAGCACTTTAAGGAGGTGTAGGTAGAAATGGCAGTACCGAAGAAAAAAGTATCGAAAGCAAGACGCGATAAGAGACGCTCTAATGTCTGGAAGCTCGAGCTTCCCGGAATGTCTAAGTGCCCGAACTGCGGAGAATATAATCTTGCACACAGAGTTTGCAAGGCTTGCGGACATTACGACGGCAAGGAAATCGTGAAGAAAGACGCATAAGTACAGCTTCCGTAGGGTAGGTATGCCAAAACATACCTACCCATCTTGTTATTCTGAAGTAAAAAGCGACGGGGATTTGTATGGTAAAGATAAAATCTGTCAGAAAAGGCTCGTATGCCGACAGGGCGGGGATTGCCGCGGGCGATGAGCTTATCGGAGTGAACGGAAACACGATTCACGATGTTCTCGACTACAGATTTCATATATGTAACGAAAAGCTTGATATTCTGCTTCAGCGCGACGGAAAGGAATATCACGCCAAAATAAAAAAAGACGAATACGATGATATCGGGCTGGAATTTGAGACATTTCTCATGGATTGCAAGCACTCGTGCAGAAACAAATGCATTTTCTGCTTTATCGACCAGCTTCCGAAAGGAATGAGAGACACGCTCTATTTCAAGGATGATGACAGCCGCCTTTCTTTTTTGCAGGGCAACTATATCACGATGACAAACCTCTCCGATGAGGATGTCGACCGCATAATAAAAATGCGCATGTCGCCGATAAATATTTCCGTCCATACGACAAATCCAGAGCTTCGCATTTTCATGCTGAAAAACAAAAATGCCGGAAAGTGCCTTTCTTATCTCAGGCGTTTCTATGACGCGGGGATTGAAATGAGCTGTCAGATAGTGCTTTGCCGCGGCGTAAACGACGGCGACGAGCTTATACGCACGATGCATGACCTCGCAGCACTTCATCCGTATGTGGAGAGCGTTTCCATAGTGCCTGCGGGTATGACAAAATTCCGCGAGGGGCTTGCCGAGCTGACGCCCTTCTCAAAAGAAGAGGCGGCGGGTGTTATCGCCACTGTGGAATGGTTTGCGGGAGAGTGCAAAAAGGCTTACGGCACAAGCATTTTCTACTGCGCGGACGAAATGTATATAGAGGCGGGGCTTCCGCTTCCCGACGGCGAATATTACGAGGGTTATCGCCAGATAGAAAACGGCGTAGGCATGATTTCCTCCATGCGCGATGAATTTCATGAGGCACTCTCGGATTTCGAGCCGGAAAATACGGCGGCGCGCACGGTCGCGATAGCCACCGGAGCGGCGGCATATGCTTTTATATGCTCGCTTGCGCGCGAACTGGAAGAAAAATTTCCTTTTATAAAAATAAATGTATATAAGATTGACAATAACTTTTTCGGCACAAGTATAACCGTAGCGGGGCTGATAACGGGAGTTGACCTCTCGGAGCAGCTTGCCGACAAGGAACTCGGCGCGAGGCTCTATCTTCCATGCAATATGCTGCGCCATGAGCGAGACCTTTTTCTCTGCGGCATGAGCGTGGATGAGCTCTCGGAAAAGCTCGGAGTACCGATAGAAATCACGGAAAATGACGGTTACGACTTCGTCGAAAAGATAATGAACATATAGTAAGGAGGCAGATATGGCTAAAACTGTACTTGCCATAGTCGGCAGACCGAATGTCGGCAAGAGCACGCTTTTCAATAAGCTTGCGGGAGAGCGCGTCTCTATAGTCGAAGATATCCCCGGTATAACAAGGGACAGAATATATTTTGATACGGAATGGAACGGCAGACCGATAACCGTCATCGACACGGGCGGTATCGAGCCTAAAACGGACGACATCATCCTTTCCAAAATGAAAATGCAGGCGGAGCTTGCCATAGAAACGGCTGATGTTATCGCTTTTGTCTGCGATGTGCGCGCGGGGCTCACGGCGGCGGACAGGGATATTGCCGTTATGCTGATAAAGAGCGGCAAGCCTGTTGTCCTCTGCGTAAACAAGATAGACAGCATAGGCAGTCTGCCTATGGAATATTACGAATTTTACGAACTTGGCTTCGACGGCGACCCGATAGCGCTTTCCTCGCTTCACGGCACAGGCACTGGCGACCTGCTCGACCGTGTGCTCGAGCTTGCTCCGAGCGACGGAGAAGAGGAAGAAGAGGACGACAGCATAAAGGTTGCCGTTATCGGAAAGCCGAATGCGGGCAAAAGCTCGATAATAAACAGGATACTCGGCGAGGACAGGGTTATAGTTTCCGATATCCCCGGTACCACGCGCGATGCGATAGACACAAAGGTGGAAAACGAATACGGCAAGTATACCTTTATCGATACAGCCGGCATAAGACGCCAGAAAAAGGTTATCGACAGGGTGGAGAAGTACAGCGTGCTTCGTTCTCACTCTGCAGTCGAGCGCGCCGACGTCTGCCTTATTATGATAGACGCGACGGCGGGCATCACCGAGCAGGACGAAAAAATAGCGGGGCTTTCTCATGAGGCGGGCAAAGCCGCGATAATCGTTGTCAACAAATGGGACCTCGTGGAGAAGGACAACTCATCCGTAAAGAAATTCACGGATAATATAAGAGAAGCGCTCGCATATATGCCCTATGCGCCGATAATTTTCGTTTCCGCAAAGACGGGGCAGAGAGTGGACAAGCTTTTTGAGCGCATAAACTATGTCAACGAGCAGGCATGTATGCGCATTTCCACGGGTATGCTCAATGATGTACTCAACGATGCCGTTTCACGCGTTCAGCCTCCGACGGATAAGGGCAAGAGACTGAAAATATACTATATGACACAGGTTTCCGCAAAGCCGCCTACATTCGTTATCTTTGTAAACGATGCGGAGCTTTTCCATTTCTCATATCAGAGATATATCGAAAACAAGCTGCGTGAGGTTTTCGGCTTCTCGGGAACACCGATACGCATAGTTGTCCGTCAAAAGGGCGACGAGCCTTATATGGGAGGCAAATGATGAAAGAGCTTTTGATAAACGGCGTTTTTCCGCTTTCCGTAGAAAATCCGCGCTTCTGGCTCGGGCTTGCAATATGTATAATAGTGCCCTATCTGCTCGGGAGCGTGAACTTTGCCGTTATTCTCACAAAGTACAGCGGCAGAGACGATATCCGCAATTTCGGAAGCGGAAATGCGGGGGCAACAAATATGATGCGTGTATACGGAAAGGGGCTTTCGCTTCTGACATTTCTTCTCGATGCGCTGAAAGGTGCGCTGAGTGTTTTTCTCGGGCTGATGCTCTTTCCGCTTGATTATTTTGCTTATGTCTGTGCTTTCTTCTGCATGCTCGGGCATGCTTTCCCGATATTTTTCGGCTTTCGCGGAGGGAAGGGCGTTTCGACGATAGCGGGAGCGATAATCGCGCTCAATCCTATTGTCGCCGCGATACTCTGCTGTGTTTTCTTCGGAATAGCTTTTCTTTCAAAATATGTTTCGCTTGCGTCAATACTTACGACGCTGCTATTCCCCGTGCTCAATCTCGCGATACCTTTTTATTCGATTCCGCCTTTCCCCGTGACAAAAATGCTCTTTTCCGTGCTGATGCCGCTTCTCGTGGCTTTTCTGCACAGGAAGAATATCGAGCGCCTCTGGAACGGAACGGAGACTAAGACTTTTATAAAGAAGGACAAAAATTCATAAGAAAAATCCCACGGTGCTCCGTGGGATTTTTTTGCTTTAGACAAACTTGAAATTTAAAAAATATTTTTACGCGTAGAAATGATAAATAAAATAAATTCTTTCCCGACGGACGATGGAACATATATGTTGGCGTTGCCGAGACAGGGGGAATTGACCGATTTGAGTGGCAGGCTGACAAAAATTATTATTTTTGCCAGCCTTCTCCAGTGGGGAATTGACCGATTTGCGAAGCAAACGCGGTCGGCGTCGCCGAGACAGGGGCAGAAGGTGTCAGCCATCGGCTGACGGATGAGGTGTCTATAATTGTTTTATAGTGATATTTGCATCAAAATTTCGATTTTACTCCTCATCCACCGCTATCGCGGTCCCCCTTCTCCCGCAGGAGAAGGCTATACGAAAAAAATCCCACGGTGCTCCGTGGGATTTTCTGTATTCATTTTACAAAAATTTCGGTTTTCAGAAGAGATGATAGCGAGCCGCCGACAAATATTTCAAATTTGCCGGGTTCCGTGACGCGCTTGCCGTCATTGCCGATAAAGCCGAGGTCTGCCGCATTCATATGGAATGTGACGGTCTTTTCTTCGCCTGCGCGAAGCGCTATCTTGGAGAAGCCTTTCAGCAGGCGTATCGGGGTCATTATCGAGCTTACAGTATCGCGCGTATAAAGCTCCGCTATTTCCTTGCCGTCGTAGCTACCGACATTTTTTATCCTGACGGAAACCTCAAAATCCTCATCGGGAGCTATCTCCGATTTCGAGACGGAAAGGTCTGAATATTCATATTCCGTATACGAGAGACCGAAGCCGAAATCAAAGAGATTTCCCTCCTCGACATCGCAATATCTGAAATAATGCCAGCCGGGATACTGCGCATAGTAGCAGGGAAGCTGCCCCGATGTTCTCGGGAAAGAAATCGGCAGTTTGCCGCTCGGATTATATTTGCCGGCTATAAGCTCCGCCGTGCAGAGACCGCCGAGGTCGCCGCTGTTGAAGGTTTCGATAAGCGCATCGGAAAGCTCCGCCACCTCACCTACGCAGAGCGGCTTTCCGCATACGAGAACGGTGACAATCGGCTTGCCCGCGGCTTTGATTTTACGCGCAAGCTCATTCTGCCTGCCGGTGAGCTCGAGCGTGGCACGATCCTTGCATTCGCCGTTGAGCGTGATATCATCGCCGAGAACGAGAATGACAATATCGGCTTCCTCTGCCGCCTTTACGGCAAGCGTCATCTCGGCTTCATCGCTTTCATCACCGCGCACGGAACAGCCCTTGGCGTAAACAATCTCGGAATCGGGGAATATTTCTTTCATTCCGCGGAGTACCGTGTAGCAGTCATTTCTTATCGGATAATGCTCCGATTCGGGGCGATGGCTGAAATATACCCAGTCGCCGAACTGCGCCTTGATATCGTCCGCATTCGGACCTATCACGGCTATTTTCTTCGGCACATTTTTCAGCGGGAGAATGCCGTTGTTTTTGAGCAGAACGAGACTTTCACGCGTCAGCTCGCGGTTTATTTCTATATGCTCGGGGCAGGCGATGACGCTTCTCGGCAGGCGCTTTCTCTTGCCGTCGAAAAGCCCGAGGGCAAATTTAACGCGGAGAATATTTGCCACGGCTTCATCTATGATGCTCTCGTCTATGCGACCCTCGCGCACCTGCTTCACTATGGAATCGCAGAATTCATAGCAATTCATGCTCATATCGTTGCCGGATTCCACGGCGAGTCTTGCCGCATCGTCGAAATTGCCCGCGACGCGCTGTTTCTTTATCAGATGATAGATATTCATCCAGTCGGTGACGACAAATCCCTCAAATCCGAGCTCATCGCGCAGGATATCGCGCATAAGAGTGCGATGGGCTGTAAGCGGAGTGCCGTCGATGGAACCGTAGGCTGTCATGATACTGCTCGCACCCGCCTTGATACATTCGGCAAATGGAGGAAGAAATGTTTCGCGCACCTTTCGTATTGTTGCTTCGGTATCATATGAATCCTTGCCGCCTGTCGCTTCTCCGTAGCCGATATAATGCTTGAGGCAGGAGATGACAAGCCCGTCTTTTTCATAGCCGCGGACGATAGCGGCACCGAGCCTGCCTGTAAGATAAGTATCTTCGCCGAAGGTTTCATCCACGCGTCCCCAGCGCGTATCGCGCGCAAGGCAAAGCACGGGGGAGAATACCCAGTCAAGCCCGTCGGCATTTACTTCTTCGGCTGTCGCCTGTCCCATTTTTTCTATCAGCTCTTCATTCCATGAGCAAGCCATGCCGAGCTGAGTGGGAAATACCACTGCGCCGTTGAGAAAAGCATGACCGTGAATTGCATCTATGCCGAATATCGGAGGAATTTTCATGCGCGTTTTTGCCGCGGCATCGCGAACCGCATCTGCATCCTTGCCGAGTACATGGAGAAATGAGCCTGCGCCCGCTTCGATGAATTTTTCATATGTGCCCTCGGGATATTCCGCAACATTGCTTATCTGGAACATCTGGAGAACCTTTTCTTCAAGCGTCATCTCGGAGATGAGAGACGCTATCTTCTTTTCGTTTTCGGGATTTTTCTTCATAAATTGCACCGCCTTACTGAATGCGTTTGATAATTTATTTTACCATCACGAGGGTAAAAAGTCAACATCAAATGCCAATGCAGGCGGTATTTTTTGGCAAATAACAAGAACGGAAATAAAAAATAAAATTTTTATCGATTTCGGTGAGAAAATCAGCGAGTTCTTACGACTAATTAGTGTAATTCGGAGGAAAACTATCCGAAAAAGAACCAAATACCCGCAAAACGGCGGAAGAAAGGCAGAAATTTAAAATGAAAAAGATTATCGCACTTATCCTCGTGGCAGTTATGCTCACGGCACTCGCATCCTGCGCGAAGAACCCCGACAATGAAAGCTCTTCGTCTTCATCATCGACAAGCGCAACAACAAAATCCACCGAAACAACAACCGCAAACAATCCTGTTACTCCTCCCGAGAAGAAGGAGCTTGCAGATATAATCAACGCTACCTATGAAAAGCACCCGATTTCAATCGGCGTTTCCACAGAGCAGCTTGACCCGACGGAGTTGGATGCGGATACCATAAAATATCTTGCAAGCGTCACCGGCGTTGATAAGATTTCCGAATTTTGCGTTTCCGGTCCTTTGATGGCTCCTCCTGCATACGAGATGGTAGTTGTCCGCGTAAAGAATGCTTCCGATGCCGAAGCTGTGGCTAAGGAAATGCTCGAAAATTCAGACCCCGGCAAGTGGATATGCGTTAGCGCCGAAGCTGTACGCATAGGCGTCTGCGGCGACACGATAATGATGGTTATGTCTTCTGCTGAGGAAGCAGGCGCTCTCATATCCGCTTTCGGTGAGGTATGCGGCGGACTTACACTCACTCTCGAAAAATAACGAACCGAACTTGATTAAATAAAGCAAGCCGGAATCTCCGGCAGAAAGGGGACGATATGAAAAACTTTTTTATGGCTGCTGTTGCGTTAACACTCTGTATGGGGATGCTCCTCGGAATCACCGCCTGCGGGGCGGTCAGAGCATCTGATTTGCTTTCGCTCGTTACACCGAATGAGGTGGGCGGCAAGGCGAGCGATGATAAGTTTGCCGCCGCATATACTGACTTTGCCAAGAAGCTTTGCGCCGGCTCGGCGAAAGATGACGGAAATGTGCTCATCTCGCCGCTCTCTGTCATGCTTGCGCTCTCGATGACGGCAAACGGCGCCAACGGGGAGACTCTGTCGGAGATGGAGAGGGTTCTCGGCGGCGATATTCCGCTCTCGGAGCTCAATGAGTATCTTTACACTTATGCGAAAAATCTCTACAGCACAAATGATTGCAAATTGAGCATCGCAAACTCAATCTGGTTCCGCGAAGGGGTGAATGTGAAAAATCCGTTCCTCCAGGACTGCGCCGATTACTATGCGGCACAGCTCTATCGCGAGCCCTTTAATCAGGCTACGGTAAAGAAGATAAATCTCTGGGTCCGCGACAATACCGATAAGATGATAGACAAGGTCATCGACAGTATCGAAAGGGATACCGTGATGTATCTGATAAACGCCATAGCTTTCGACGCGAAATGGGCAACGAAATTTGAAGATACGAGAAAAGATGTCTTTACTAATTCAAAGGGCGAAAAGGAAAATATCACATATCTCTGCGGCGAGCGTCACGGCGGATATTTTGAGCTTGATGACGCAAAGGGAATAGCTCTGAATTACAAGGGCGGCAGATACAGCTTTGTTGCCATTCTCCCGAATGATGAAAACGCTGATATAAACGGATATTTTGCTTCGGCTGATACAAAAAGTATCATCACTGCGATAAAGAACGCGAAAAATAACGGCACGGAAGTAAATCTTCGCCTGCCGCAGTTCAAATTCGATTATGAAACGGAAATGACGGATATTCTCTCCGGAATGGGTATGCCGAGGGCGTTCTCGTCTGCCGCGGATTTTTCGAAAATTTCAGATGAACCCCTTGCCATAAGCCGCGTGTTGCACAAAACACATATTGAGGTTGATAAGGACGGCACAAAGGCTGCAGCTGTTACTGTTATCGGGGTGAAATGCACCTCCGCGGGACCTGCAGAGAACCCGATAAACCTCTTTTTCGATCGTCCGTTTGTCTTTATGATAGCGGATAATGAAACGGGAATGCCGATATTTGTCGGTACTCTCGCAACGGCAAAATAATTAAAATACCTCGCTTTGAAGGCGACGGAACGCATTTTTGCTCCGTCGCCGCTTTTATTTTAAAAAACACTTGAAAAAATTCCGCATAAGGTATATAATAAAAACGTGATAATGAAGAGGATTTAACATACGGGGGAAAAAGAGATGAAGGTACTTGTGATAGCGACAAGCCTGCGTGAAAACAGCAATTCCGATATGCTGGCAAAGGCTTTTATGCGCGGAGCCGAGGACGCGGGGCATGAAACGGTCTACATATCGCTGAAGGGGAAGAATATCGGCTACTGCGACGGATGCCTTTCGTGTCAGAAAACAGGCGTATGCACAATAAAGGACGATATGACGGAGATACTCAAGCATATCAGAACAGCCGATGTCATAGCTTTTTCCACTCCTATATATTACTATGAAATGTGCGGTCAGATGAAAACTTTGCTTGACCGCGCAAATCCGCTCTACGGGACGGAATGTAATTTCCGCCGCGTATATATGCTTTCCACAGCCGCCGAGTATGTCGACAGTGTACCCGACAGAGCAATAGCAGGGCTTTGCGGCTGGATAGAATGCTTTCCGAAAGCGAAGTTTGCCGGCTCTGTATTCAAGGGCGGCGTAAACGAACCGGGCGAAATAAACGGAAGCCGAAAGATTATCTCCGCATACGAGGCGGGAAAATCGGTAAAATAAGACGATAAGAGAATAAGTAAAAATGCCGTGCGAAAGCGCGGCATTTTCTGTAGTATGATCCGGTTTTATGTACCCTTTTTCTTTTTGAACAGCTTGCCTATCGGGAGCTGGACGATTATGACAGAGGCGAACATCATGGCGCTGCCTATCCATTCGCTTGCGCTCGGCATATCGTGCAGGATTATCATTCCCGTCAGCACGGCGAAAACGGATTCGAGGCTCATCAGCATGGAGGCGACTGTCGGGTCGGTGTATTTCTGCCCGACTATCTCGAGCGTATATGCGATTCCGCTCGAGAAAATGCCTGCATAGAGTATCGCAGGGAGCGCGGCAAGAAGTGCCTTTGCATCGAAGCTCTCAAATATTATCGCGAGGATCAGTGAGACCACACCGCATATCAGAAACTGGGCGCGGGCGAGCCTGATATTATCGACGCGTGCGGCGTATTTTGAGGTTGCCATGATACGCACGGCAAAGAAAACCGAGCAGGCGAGCACGAGCAGGTCGCCGAGGGAAATGCCGTTTTCGCCTTTCATGCAGAGCATATAAAGCCCACCGAGGGCAAGCGCTACGCAGGGAAAAACGAGCGGGCTTATCTTCTTGCCCATGATGAGGCTGAATATCGGCACGAGCAGCATATAGAAAGCTGTGATAAAGCCTGCCTTGCCGCCCGATGTGCCTTTTTCGATGCCGAGTTGCTGAAGATTTGCCGCGAAGCAGAGGAGCAATCCGCAGATGAGCGCGGCGGAGAGAAATGTCTTTTTGTCATCGCGCGTCGGCGGCTTGTAGTCGGGTGATTTTTTCTTTCTTGCATCGAGTATCATGATGATGGGCGTGAGAAACGCGCATCCGACGAAGCTACGCGCCGCCTGAAAGGTGAATGAGCCGATGCTGTCCATCGCCATCTCCTGCGAGACGAATGAACTGCCCCAGATGATGGCTGTTATAAGCAATACAATATTGCCGTAGAGTTTTTTGTTTTTCATTTGTTTTGCCTTGGTTTTGCCTTTTTATTTTGTGATTTCTTCGAGCATGCTCTTGCCGTAGAGCGTGTATTCCAGACCGAATGCATCGGCTATCGTCGCCGCGATATCGGCAAAGGTATTTCTCTCGCCGAGGTCGCGCGGTTTTATCATATTTCCGCATATAACGAGCGGTGCGCGCTCTCTTGTATGGTCTGTGCCGCTGTAGCACGGGTCGCAACCGTGGTCTGCCGTTATCATGAGAATATCGTCCTCGCGCAGGAGCGGGAGAAGCTCGCCGAGTCTGCGGTCAAAAGCCATGGCGGCATCCGCATAACCGCGCGCATTGCGCCTGTGCCCGTATGTCATATCGAATTCCACGAGGTTGACAAAGCAAAGCCCGCGGAAATTCTCCTTTGCCGCCGCGACTGTTTTATCCATGCCGTCCTCGTTTGAGACCGTATGAACATCGCTCGTGGCGCCTCTGCCGGCAAAGATATCGCCTATCTTGCCGATGCAGCGCGTTTCGAGTCCGTTCCCCGAAAGCAGGTCGAGAATCGTCTCTTTCGGCGGCTCTGCCGAGAAATCGCGTCTGCGGCTCGTGCGCTCAAAGGGATATTCGCCTGTGAACGGGCGGGCGATGACTCTGCCGACGCAGTGCTCTCCGCAGAGAATTTTTCTCGCCATGCGGCAGTATTCATAGAGCTGCTCCGGCGGGACTATGCTCTCGTGCGCCGCTATCTGGAAAACGCTGTCCGCCGAGGTATAGACGATGAGCGCGCCTGTTTTCAGGTGCTCCTCGCCGTAATCTTTTATAACCTCTGTTCCCGAATACGGCTTATTGCAGAGAACGCCTCTGCCTGTTGCCGCTGAGAAAGCATCGATTATTTCCTTGGGGAAACCGTTCGGATATGTCGGGAGCGGGGAAGGGCTGTAAACGCCTGCCATCTCCCAGTGACCTATGGTCGTATCCTTTCCCGCAGAGGCTTCGCACATGGCGGCATACGCACCGCGGGGGTCTTTTATCGCGCGGGCAAATTCGCCGCCCTGCGCGGTATTTTTTATATTGAAAAACCCGAGCCTTTGCAGATTGGGCGCGGCAAAGCCCTCCTGCATGACGACAGAGTGCAGGGTATCGCTTCCCTCATCTCCGAAAGCGGCGGCATCGGGAGCTTTTCCTATTCCGAAGCTGTCGAGAACTATGAGAAATACTCGTTTTACCATAAGAAAATCCTCCGTTAAAACAGAATAATTATTCCTTTTTCTATAATATTATCACAGATTTATTATATAATCAATATTTTATCAAAAATTCTTAAAAGTATTGACAAGAGATTAAAATAATAGTAAACTGTTAGCAGATGAAAATTCAGAAAGCAGAGGTGGAAATAAGTGGATACCGCAGGCGGACGAAGTAGTTTATGTGAAAAAGATATTTTCCTTTTTGTCGGGTGCGTTTCGCTTGTTTTCATCTGCGCATCCGCATAAAACCGTATCTTTTTCGCAAAGGCTGCTTCTCACCTAAATTTTTAGGGCAGAGCGAATTTGCGATATTTTTGTTTTGCCCGCAAATATTTTTGCGAGGAGGCAAAGAAAAATGGAAGAAAACATTTGCGAAAAGATTACAGAGCTTTGCGAGGCGAGGGATATGCGAGCGCTCGCGGGGCTTCTCGAAGAGCTGAACCCTGTCGATATAGCGGAGGCTCTCGACGGGCTTTCCATGCGCGACACGGCGCTTGTCTACCGCATACTGCCGAAAGAAAAGGCGGCGGAGGTTTTTGTTGAGCTGGACAGCGAAAAACAACAGAAGCTGATAGAGATTTTCTCTGATAAGGAGCTTCGCGAAACGGTAAACGAGCTCTATGTTGACGATACCGTAGATATCATAGGCGAGATGCCGGCGACGGTGGTGGCGAAGATACTGAAAAACGCCTCTCCCGATATGCGCCGCATGATAAACGAAATCCTGCTCTATCCCGAGGACAGCGCAGGCGGCATCATGACGCCGGAATATGTCAGCCTGAAGCGGAGTTTTACCGTTGCCGAGGCTTTTGACAAGATACGCCGCGAGGGCGTTGACAAGGAGACGGTCTATACCTGCTATGTCACGGAGAACAGAAAGCTTGTCGGCATAGTGACGGTGAAGAGCATGCTCCTTTCCACAATGGATACGAAAATAGAGGACATAATGATACAGCATGTCATCTCCGTATACACGCATGACGACAAGGAAAAGGCGGCGGAGACTATAGGCAAATACGGACTTCTTGCGCTCCCCGTCGTCGATACGGAAAACCGCCTTGTCGGCATAGTCACCGTAGACGACGCTATCGGAGTTATGCAGGAGGAAGCCGCAGAGGATATGGAAATCATGGCGGCTATCTCTCCATCCGAGAAACCGTATATGAAAACAGGCGTTTTTCAGATTTGGAAGAAGAGAATACCGTGGCTTCTTCTGCTCATGATAACGGCGACTATAACATCAAAGATAATCAGCTCGTTTGAAGCCGCGCTCTCCGCATGCGTTGCGTTGACGGCATTCATACCGATGCTCATGGATACGGGCGGTAATGCCGGAAGTCAGGCTTCTGTCAGCGTTATCCGCGGTCTTTCCATGGACGAGATAGAGCCGAGAGACGCTTTTCGCGTGCTCTTCAAAGAGGTGCGTGTTTCACTCCTCTGCGCGGCAACGCTTGCGCCTGTCGCTTTCCTGAAAGTGCTCTTCATTGACCGCGAAACGATGGCTGTTTCGATAACGGTGGCGCTGACGCTCTTCTTTACGGTATGCCTTGCAAAGGTGATAGGCTGTCTGCTCCCGCTTCTTGCAAAGAAGATGAAGCTTGACCCTGCCGTCATGGCAAGCCCGCTTATCACGACAGTGGTGGATGCGCTTTCGCTTTCGCTCTATTTCGCCTTTGCTTCGCGCATACTCGGGCTGTAATAACTAAGGAAAAAGATGTATGATACTTGTAAAAAACACGAATACAGAGCCATATAAGAATATGGCTTTTGAGGAATATCTGCTCCGCACATGCGATGAGCCTGCCGTCATGCTCTGGCGAAACGAGCCTGCTGTTATAATCGGCAAGAATCAGAACGCCCGCGAGCAGGTGAATTTCGATTTTACTCTGGCGCATGGCGTGAAAACCGTGCGCAGGCTGACTGGCGGCGGCGCTGTTTTCCATGACCTCGGCAATGTGAACTATACATTCATAACGCCAGCGACGGCGGATGACAGGATAAACTTCGCTTATTTCTGCCGTCCGATTATAGAGGCGCTCTCGGGGCTCGGAATAGAAGCCGTGCTCTCGGGCAGAAACGACCTCACTGTTTCCGACGGCAGAAAATTCTCGGGGACAGCCGCCTGCGCCTTTGAATACGGCGGGAAAACGAAGCTGATGCACCATGGGACGCTGCTTTTCTCGGCGGATATGTCCTATCTTGCGGACGCGCTTAAGGTAGACCCGGAGAAGATTCAGTCCAAGGGAATAAAGAGCGTGAAAAGCCGCGTGACTAACCTATGCGAGCATATATCGCCCGAATTTGCCGATATGACGGCGGAGGGCTTCAAGGAATATCTCGAAGATTACTTTATCGGAAACGGTGCAAGGCTTGTCGTCCCCGATGATGCCGCGCTGTCCGAGATAGAAAAGCTTGCGGAAGAGAAGTACGCAAGCAAGTCGTGGCTTTTCGGCGCAAAGACGGAGAGCGCCGCGCAGGTGAAATCAAAGCGGTTTGATTTCGGCAAGGTCGCCTGCGAGACGGAGTATCTCTACGAGGTCGGAAAGTGTGCGAGGATAAAGCGCGTGAAATTCTCGGGCGACTTCTTCGGCACAAAACCGATAGAAGAGCTCGAAAAAATGCTTTATTTGACAGAAGCGAAAAATTGTGATATAATGGATGTACTCGAAAAGGCACCGCTTTCGGCTTATATCTACGGCGCCGCACCCGAAGAAATTTGCTCTCTCATCATGTGGTGAGCGGGCTTTGATAAAAGGAGAAAACATACATATGGATATGGTAAAAAGAGAATATGCCGAGAAACTGCTACGGTATATCGACGCCGCTCCGATGCCCTATCAGTCCGTAGACGAGCTTGAGAAAATGCTTGTTTCGGCGGGCGCCGCGGAGCTGCGCGAGGACGAAAAGTGGTCGCTTGAAAAAGGGAAGCTCTACTATCTCAAAAAGAACGGCACACAGCTTGCCGCATTCCGCATTTCGGGAGAACCGAGCGAGGACGGTTTCCGCATAGGCGCTGCGCATCACGATGCACCGGGCTTCCGCATAAAGACGGCTCCCTCAAGCGTGGATTTCGGCTATGAGCGCCTTATACTCGAGGGCTACGGCGGGCTTATAGTCCACGGCTGGCTCGACAGACCGCTTTCGGTCGCCGGAAGAGTATATGTAAAGGCAGACTGTGCCGAGGGCTCGCGCGCCGTGAATGTAAATATAAAGAAGCCCGTGGTTCAGATACCGAGCGCCGCCATACATGTGGTGAACGATGTGAACAATGGCGCGAAATTCAATATTCAGACGGAGATGTGTCCTTTCTTTGCGCAGAGCGACGACGGAAAGACAAGATTTACGGAGTTCCTCGCGGAATATATCGGCGTTCTCGCCGATGATATCCTCAGCTATGAGCTGGGACTCTACGAGGCGGCACCGAGCTGCTTTGTCGGGCTTGACGATGAGTTTATTTCCGCGCCGAGACTTGACGACGCTTCGCTTGCATACTGCACGATAGCGGGTCTCTGCGAATCCGAGAACAGCGGCGCAAACGATATCGCGCTCATTTTCGACCATGAGGAAATAGGCTCGCGCTCCGACAGAGGTGCTATGTCCAATACGCTCCTCCAGATTGTGGACAGAATCTGCGAAAAGCTCGGCTACAGCGCCGAGGACAAATATCGTGCATTCGCAAAATCCACGGTATTTTCGGCTGATATGGCGCATGCTTCGCATCCGTCGTATCTTTCCAAGGCAGAGCCGAATCTGCCTGTAAAGCTCAACAAAGGTCCCGTGCTCAAGATGGCGACGGGTCAGAGCTATGCCACATCTCCTCGCGGAACGGCTTTCTTCAAGACGCTTTGCGAGAGAGCGGATATTCCTTATCAGCAGTTCAATAACCGTAGCGACGCGCGCGGCGGAGGAACTATAGGACCTATCATATCATATGAATACGGGCTTAGTGTAGTCGATATAGGAAACCCGATGCTTGCCATGCATTCCGTTCGCGAATTCGGAGGCAGTGAGGATGTTTACTATATGATAAAGCTTTTCCGCGCATTCTTCGAATATTTTGAATCTAAGGGGGAAACAAAATGAAAAAATGCAACAAATGCGGCGCTGAAATAGAAGACAGCGCGATGAAATGTCCTGTCTGCGGTGCTACGCAGATTACGGATCAGGGCGAGGACCTCGGCAAGAAGATAACCGAGGGTTTCGGCAAATTCAACGACACCAAGGAAACGACATCGGAATACGACTCGCGCGATATTGAGAACAACAAGGTTTTTGCCATACTTTCATATATAGGCATTCTTTTCATTGTCGGTCTCATTGCCGCGCCGAAATCAAAATTTGCGAGATTTCATGCAAATCAGGGACTTGTACTCTTTATAATCGAAGTCGCGCTCGGAATCGTTTCCGGAATAGTATCTTTTATTCCGGTTGTATCAGGCATAGTGAGTGCTGTCATCGGTCTCGTTTCGCTTGTATATATGGTGATAGGCATATGCAATGCTGCATCGGGCAAGGCAAAGGAGCTTCCCGTAATCGGAAGTATCTCAATCCTGAAATAAAAAAGCAATATTATCGCGGCGAAAGTTTTATCGGCTTTCGCCCTATGCTTATTTATGATGCTTTTATAAAATAAAACAAACGGAGAGGGTAGTTATGCACGACGAATTAACAGCTGTCGATATCAAAAAAATGCGTGAGGAGATAGAATATCGCAAAACGGTTCTCACGCCGAAGCTGAAGGAGGCGCTTCGCCATGCGCGCGAGCTGGGCGACCTCAGCGAAAATTTCGAATACCGCGCGGCAAAGAGGGATCTCTCCCGAAACAACAGCAGAATCCATTATCTCGAGCAGATGATAAATACCGCGGTCATTGTCTCCACAGGCTCGAAAAACGCGGATACCGTCGGACTTTTTGACAAGGTGCGCCTATATATAGAGGAGGATGAGGAGGAGATGGAGATAGTCCTCGTTACAACTCTGCGTCAGGACTCGCTCAATAATTTCATCAGCAAGGAATCTCCTCTCGGCAAGGCTGTGATGGGCAAAAAAGTCGGCGACAGG
Organism: uncultured Ruminococcus sp.; assembly: GCA_905202255.1. Taxonomy (GTDB): domain Bacteria; phylum Bacillota; class Clostridia; order Oscillospirales; family CAG-272; genus Apopatosoma. The sequence continues at coordinate 12,950 of CAJKRH010000020.1, read as the reverse complement.
GTTCTTATCGAGGTAAATCCTTCTTATTCTTATTATGTAGTGATACGCAATATAGAAAAAGGACAGGATGATGAATCGCTCAATATAAGCGCTTTTTGAAATTTCTTTGAAATTTTTGTACTTTTATCGAAAATTGGTATTGATTTTATGCTGATTTTGTGATATCATACATATATTAGTATACTTATCTAAATTTGGAGGCAGAAATTTATGAAAAAGCTTTTCAGAAATACGCTTGCGACTTTTATCGCTTTTCTTTTCGTGCTCTCCTCATGCGTGATTCCCGTCGGAATGCTCGCCGCTGAGGATGCAGGCGCGACAAAGGGCGATTTCGTCTCTTGCTCGATATCCCTCGGAACGGATATAACCGTGAACTACAAGGTTCGCATTTCCGATTCGCTCGTGCGGCTCGATGCCGACGGCAATACGGCAAATGTGAGCGTGAAATTCACCTTTACCGGAGTCAATACAAGAGAATCCGAGGTAAAGGGAACAAAGCTCAAGGATTCCAAGGGCAGTGCGGTAGCCGATATGTGGCTTTTCCGCTTCACCGGCGTCAATCCGCAGTGCATGGGTGATGTCCTCTCGGCACAGCTCGTTATTGACGGTGCCGCCGATGCCAAGGCAAAGGATATGACTGTCAAGGATTACTGCATGGAGTTGATAAACGGTTCTACCGATGCTCATCTCATAAATCTCGTAAAAGACCTGCTTGTTTACGGCAGAGAAGCGCAGAAGTATGTCGGCTACAGAACCGACAAGCTTGTTGTTGACAATGATTTCGCAGGCACAACTTTTGACGCGCTGAAATCCGACAGCAAGTATCATGCAAAGAACACTCTTGAAACAACAAAATTCAAGAGCGGTGCTCTCTATTTCGATAATACAAACAAGCTTATGTTCAGATTTATCACAGACAGCATTGATAATCTGAAAGTTACCATAAACGACAAAGAAGTAACTCCCGTCGCTGACGGAGATACATATGTCGTTATGACAGACAGCATAGCCGCTACGGGTTTTGACGATATTTATACCGTCAAGCTCATACTGAATGATGAGACTGTTTCCACTCTCGAATGCAGTGTAAAGGCATATGTTTATCAGATGCAGAACAACAGCAAAATGAGTGCTTTTGCAAACGCTACATATGCATACGGTCTCTCTGCAAAGAGATATGTAAGCGGCACATTCGATGAGGACAGCATCGTTCTCTCATTCGGCGCACTTTCCGATGTTCACTTTGATAAGAACAATTTCCCGGATGCTACCGAAAAACTCAAGAATGCCGTAAACCAGCTCACAAAGAAAGCTTCCCTGAATGGCGGCAAGCTTGACGCTATAACAATCGTCGGCGACTTCACAAACATAAGCGGCTCTGTAGAACTTAAAGAGTTCAAGTCTGTTTATGAGAGCGTTGTTCCCGCAGGCGTAAAGACATTGCTTGTTACTGGTAACCACGAAACCCTCTATAGCAGCGATGCCAAGACCCTCAATGATTTCAAGAGAATATTCGGTGATAAGTATTTCGGCGCAGGAATTGACACGGCGGATACAAATCTTGATATAGGCGTTCGCGATATCATCGTAAACGGATATCACTTCCTCATGCTTGAACCTACGACATACAGTGCTACCGCCGGCTGTCCCTACAAAAAGGAAGCTGTGGAATGGCTCGATAATATGCTCAAGAAACTGACGGCAGAGAATCCGGAGCAGTATGTATTCGTATGTACACACCCGATGATATACAATACCTGCTACGGAAGCGATCTTAACGGAACGCCTTCCTACTGGTCTACAACCGATCTCACGCCGGTTCTCGATAAGTACTCTCAGGCTGTTACATTCAGCGGTCACCTGCATTTCCCGATAAACGATAACCGTTCTATAATGCAGGGCAATTTCACATCGCTCGGCTGCGGCTCCGTTCGCTATATGGCTATAGAGAATGGCAATTATATCAATTCAAACGGCACTGTACCGACAGATGCATATGATATCTCCTCCGGTCTGCTTGTTCAGGTTGATAAGAACGGCAATACGAGAATCACAAGAATGTTCTTCTCTGAGGACGATACATTTGATTCTCCATGGGAAATCTCTTATCCGAACGCACAGAAGACTCACCTCGAGAAATACAGCCTCGAAGCAAGAAAGAATGCAAATACGGCTCCCGAGCTCGGCGAGATAAAGCTGACTTTCGGCGATGTAAAGAATTACGGCGCAGCTGCTACTGTTGTCTTTGATGCCGCTAAGGATGATGAATTTGCTCATCATTATAATGTTACGGTAAAGAACAAAGATACAGGCGCTACAATTTCCAATAAGAATATCCTTTCCGACTTCTATCATCACGCAAAGAGAAGTGATATGAAGAAAGAATATACGCTTTCCATAGGTACGCTCAAGAGCGGTACATATTCCATTACCGTGACGGCATACGATTCATGGGGTGCAAAGGCAGAAAAGACTGTTGACTATAAGGTAACGATAAACTCTGATACAGCGGGTCTTCCCACACCTTATGTAAACTTCGAGTTTACCGATGGCAAGATTACCGATAAGATGGGCAATGTTGACATCACAAATAGCGGTGCTACAGTAGGCGCAACGGATGTCAAGTTCGGCGGTAAGACAAACAAACTCGGTGCGCTGACAGTTCCTGCCGGAAAATATGTTGTATGTAAATTCAATAAACTGAATACGGCTGATGAATTCAGAAACTGGGCTGAAGGTTGCTTCACGGTAGAAGCATTCTATGTGAACAGCAAGAACGGCGGCATTCAGGGCGTTGTCTGCGGCACGCAGGAAGGCGGCTGGGGTATTGCCGAAAATGCAGGTAAGCCTTACTTCCTAACAGGCGGCGGCTCCAAGTATAATCCCGGTGCATATGCAGGTAGCGTATCATCTATAACAGAGCTTGTTCATGTAGTCGGTATATATGATACAGCTAATAAGAAATGCACAATTTATATCAACGGCAAAAAGAACGGAGAAGTAAGCATTGCAGCTAATTTTATCCCCGGCGTAAGCGGCACTCACAACTATTTCTGCCTTGGTGACGACATAACAACCGGACTTGTCGGCGGTGACTTCAAGACGCAGGGCATGACAATGGTAGATGCGAAGATTTATGACGATGCACTTACACCCGAGCAGATAGCTAAGGCGTATGCAATCGCAGAGAATCTTTTCGCAACAGGTAATGATTCCGGCGAATACAGCACAGGCGCAGGTACAGCTACTTGTGAAAAGGTCGGCGGTACTCCCGAAACGCCTGAAACGCCCGATACACCCGAGACACCCGAAGCACCCGAGGGACTCTATGCCGATATCGACATCGTAGACGGCAAGGTTGTAGATAAATACGGCAATCTTAAGCTTACGGTTGACGGCGTAGGTGATGGCAACCGTCCCACAATCGGCACGGAAGAAATCACATACGGCGACAAGACAAAGACACTTCCGACAATCAAGATAACTGGCAAGAACCAGTTTGTAGCAGCAGAATTTGATAAGTTCGCAGATGCTGCAGAGTTCCAGAATTTCGTAAAAGAAAATAAGGGACTCAGCTTTGAGGTACTTTATCAGAATAATAAGAATACGAATAATGTAATTGCACTTTTCTGCTCGACAAACACAATCGGCAAGAATGTGGGCGGTTTCGGACTTGCACTTCAGGCAAACGGTACACCGTACGCTTTGACAAGTGTAAACGGAACAAAATATCAGACAGCCGTGGCGAAGACAGTGCCTACAGGAGTAACACATCTTGTCGGAACAATAACCGATGAGGGAATAGTAACGCTGTATGTAAACGGTGTTCAGGCGGCTAAGACTACGGCAAAGGGTTCATTCCTTTGCACACCCGGAACAACATCAACTCAAGGCTATGAATTCTTCAAGACATTCTTCATAGGCGGCGACCCGTCTATGAAAGCTGATATTGATTTCCCGATGGCAGACGGTTCGTTCATGGATGTCAAGGTTTACTCTAAGGCTCTCACAGGCACAGAAGTAGAAACAGCATACAAAAACGCACAGAACCTTTTTAACTGATAACAGATAAACAAAATCAGAAGAGCCGACCTCGGTCGGCTCTTCTGCTTTATATATGCGATTATTTAAGTACTTTTTCTATGATTTTTCCGAAAGCATCTGCCATGATGCGGAAGCCGTAATCTGTCGGATGACAGCCGTCAACGGTGCCGCCGTCCTCATATATACCCGCAAGATCGGTTTTGCCGTCGACAAAGTATACATTTTTATCCCCTTCGGCGAGCGCACTGGCGTATGTTTCGGCAATGACTGCGCGGCGCGCCTCGGAATCGTTCATGGGATTTCCGTAATTCGGGCGGGAAGCCATGATTATCGGTATATCCGGATGCTTTTCGCGCACCGCTTTATATCCCGCATAATGAGTATTTCGCAGATATTCTGCTGACGGCGCATTGTAGTCATAATCATATATGAAAAGGCTCATTTCCAACCCCGCGATATATTCCATCATGGCGGGTTCGCCCTTGCCGTTGCCTGATAAGCCGAGATTTATATAGTCGCTGTCAAATCGGCGGGAGAGCAGGTTTGCGTAGCAGGTTCCCGGGGAATTTGCGCAGGCGCCCTGCGTTATGGATGAGCCATAGAAAACCATCGGCACACTATGAGAATATCCGCTCCATTTCTCCATGCGGGAGCCCTGCAAAACACCTACGGAAAGCTCGGCGACGCCGCAGTAAAGAGGGAAGTTTATTATTATTTCGCGCATTTTGCGTGAGGGAAGGTTTATGATGCGCTGAAGCGGAGGCTTCTTTGAAAGATCGGGCATGAAAGCACCGAAATATGTCTGCTTTCCGTCTTCTCTTATATAAACATCAAAGCCGCTTGAGCCGAGATAAGCCATATGCGGCATGATATAAACGCCCGCCATGACGGCATCTATAGCTATGAAATCGGAATCCGTCTTAAAGCAGGCTCTGCCTCCCGAGGTATGTCCGGATAGCTGTGCTACGCCGTCGCCAACGCTTTCGGCTATAGCTTTGGGTATACGACGGAAGCGGCCGTCCTCATGAAATACGCCATAGAGCGAGACAGGCTCTTCAAGAACATTATAAAAGTCGATGTCGCTTCTTCCGAACGACTCCTGAACTGCAAAATTTCTGTCGATTTTTGAAATATCAGCCATAATAAAAACCTCTTGCTTTTTTAGTTGCTCCTTTATTGTACCACGCCATTACTGTTTTGTCCATACGAAAATGGCAAATAAATAAACAAAATTTTTTTCGGATTAAAGAAAAATCTAAGAAATTTTGTTTTGCCATATCGCAAATAAAATAAAAATTTCAGAATATGGTGAAAAAATCAGAAAAAATTATCAAATTACGCTTTTAAAACAGTAAAAATCACGCCTTTTGTGAAAAAAGACGAAAAATCACGCAGAATTTTATTTAATATTTGTAATAAATGTGTATTTACAAATCAACTTTCCCGTGATACAATAGAGAAAAAATTTCGGAGGAATATGTGATGAAATCTTTATTCAAGTCAGAACAGAATAAAGCGAACCGCACTTTCGGTGTGGCTTCTTCTTCATGCGCTTTCTCCGTTATACGCGTTCTCGGCACTGTTCTCGCAGTGTCGATTATTATTTTTGCGATTATTTCTCATTCTGTTATTTCCATTTCCATTATAATATGGCTCATACTATCTGTCATTATTATTAAGGGAAAAAATCTGATAGTGAACGAAATAGGATATTCGCAGAAAAGTCCTCTTGCGGCGGCATAAGGATTTAGGATAAGGTAAACGAGCGGATTGAACATTTTGTTCAATTCGCTTTTTTATATTTTATTATATTTCAAAGGAGAAAACAAAAATGAAAAACTTTTTCAAAAAAACACTCGCATTTGTAATGCTTTTTGCAATGGCTGCAATGTGCTTTGTCGGTTGCGGCGAAAAGAAAAGCGATAATGAGCTTGTGATAGGCGTTTCCGGTCCTCTCACAGGCGGTGCATCTCTCTACGGCAATGCCGTAAAGAACGGTATGCAGATAGCTGTAGACGAGATAAATGCAGCCGGCGGCGTAAACGGCTTCACCCTCAAGCTTGTCTGCGAGGACGATGAAAACACGGCAGAGAAGGCTGTTTCCGCTTACAGAACGCTCAAGGATGCCGGAATGGATGTATTTCTCGGTGCTGTAACCTCAGGTTGCACAACGGCTATTCTCCCCGAGACGATTGCCGACAATATGTTCCTGCTCACGCCTTCCGGCAGTGATGTGGACTGCATAAACGGCGCAAACGCATTCCGCGTATGCTTCAACGATCTCGCGCAGGGCTCTGCCTCCGCTCAGTACATAGCCGACAATAATCTTGCAAAGAAGGTTGCCGTTATTTACGACAGCTCGACAACATATTCCACAGGTATCTACCAGAGCTTCAAGGCGAAGGCAAAGGAGCTTGGCAAATTTGAGGTATTCGATACAAATACTTCCTTTGTGGACGGTGCTTCCAACTTCGATGCACAGCTTCAGTCCGTAAAGGCATCCGGTGCCGACCTCGTATTCCTGCCGATCTACTATGAAAATGCCGCGCTCATCATCAGAGCCGCACAGAATATACTCGGCGACAGCGTCAAGTTCTTCGGTTGTGACGGTCTGGACGGCATAGTCGCACAGTTCTCCGACAAGAAAGGCGTGACAGCAGACGCCGAGATGATAAACGGCGTTATGCTTCTGACACCTTATGTAGCAGACGCAAAGGACAGCATCTCCCAGAAGTTCACGGCGAAGTACGAAGAGAAGTACGGCGAGACACCGATCCAGTTTGCCGCTGACGGCTACGATGCCGTATACGCCGTAGTTGCCGCTGTAAAGCAGGCAGGTGTAAAGCCCGAGGACGGACTCAAAGCAAGCCAGCTCTGCGAAAAGCTCAAGGTTGCGATGACGCAGATAAAGGTAGACGGTGCTACAGGTCTCGGCATGACATGGAACGATAAGGGCGAGCCCGAAAAGGCACCGAAAGCTATGTATATCGATGTCACAAAGGACGAAAACGGCGTTTACAGCGCAGTATACAAGGCTGCTGAATAATTTTGCAAAACAATTTGCGGGAACGGAATCGCGGCAAGTGCCGCCTTTCCGTGCCTTTCGGCGCAGGTGCGCTATCTTCTTCTGAAAGGACAAACAAATGAATTTCTTGGCATATTTACTCGGCGGTATAAGCCTCGGCAGCATATATGCACTCATAGCTCTCGGCTATACGATGGTTTACGGCATCGCAAAAATGCTGAATTTCGCGCACGGTGATATCATCATGGTCGGCGGATATGTGGTTTTCTTCGCCATGAGCTCCTCGTGGTGCCCGACATGGCTCGCGATAGTATTCGGAATAGCCGCGTGCACGGTGCTCGGCGTGGTGATAGAAAAGATCGCATATAAGCCGCTTCGCTCAATGCCATCTCTTACCGTGCTGATAACGGCGATAGGTGTCAGCTATTTTCTCCAGAATGCGGCGCTTCTTCTTTTTAAATCGAATACGAGAACATTCAAGTCAGTAACTGAAAATCTGCCTGATCTGAAACTCGGCGGTCTTGTGATAACAAGCGAAACCATCGTCACCATATCTGTGACGGTGGTGCTGATGATAGCGCTCACGCTTTTTGTCAACAAAACGAAAATGGGCAAGGCAATGCGCGCCGTTTCCGAGGATAAAGAGGCGGCGGAGCTGATGGGCATCAGCGTAAACAAGACGATAACGCTCACTTTTGCCATAGGCTCGGCGCTTGCTGCTGTGGCGGGCGTGCTCCTTTGCTCGAATTTCCATGCGCTCAGCCCGTATACAGGCTCAATGCCCGGTATAAAGGCGTTTGTGGCGGCTGTTTTCGGCGGAATCGGAAGCATTCCCGGCGCCATGGTCGGCGGCATACTGCTCGGAGTAATCGAGAACCTTTCAAAGGGATATATCTCCACACAGCTTTCCGACGCGATAGTATTTCTTGTGCTGATACTCGTGCTCCTCGTGAAGCCGACGGGTATTTTCGGCAAGAAAGTAAACAAAAAGGTTTAAGGAGGGCTATAGAATGGACAAACTCAAACGCTCAACAAGGCGAAATATCCAGACTGTTACCGGTGTGATAATATTCTTCACGCTTTTCGGCATTCTCGGCAAAGCGGGAATCATCGGATATAAGCTCTCGGGACTCCTTGTGCCGCTCGGCATATATATGATGCTCGCGGTTTCCCTGAACCTTGTCGTAGGCGTGCTCGGAGAGCTCAGCCTCGGTCATGCGGGATTTATGTGCATAGGCGCATATGTCGGCGGACTTTTCTCGCTTTTTGTTCAGGATGTGATAAACTCATCCGTACTCCGCCTTGTCCTTGCGATGCTCGTAGGAGCGATAGCGGCGGCGGCAGCGGGACTGCTCGTCGGCATACCGATACTGCGACTTCGCGGCGACTACCTTGCCATAGTAACGCTCGGCTTCGGCGAGATAATACGCAGTATATTCGGCAATGTGTATATAGTAAAGGACGCGGCGGGATATCATTTTTCATTCGCCACGCCCGTACCGCTCGAAAATCTTGAGGTCGGCTGGAAAAATGTTTTCTACGGTGCGCAGGGCATAACGGCGCCGCGCGATACGACGCTGACCATAGTCGTGATAATGCTCGTACTCAGCCTTATTGTGATAATGAATTTCGTTGATTCCAAGTCGGGCAGAGCCTGCAAGGCTATACGAAACAACATGATAGCGGCAGACGCGAGCGGCGTCAATGTCACGAAATACCGCCTGATGGCGTTCACGCTTTCCTCCACGATAGCGGGTGTCGCGGGTGTACTCTATGTTCACTCCATGGCGGGCGTAGCACCGAAAACATTTGACTACAACCTCTCGATACTCGTGCTTGTATTCGTCGTTCTCGGCGGACTCAAGAGTATGCGCGGCTCGCTTATCGCAACGCTTATTCTCTACAGTCTGCCCGAGCTGCTCCGTCCGATACAGAACTACCGTATGCTTATCTACGCAGTAGCTCTCATCGCCATAATGGTGCTCGGGAAATCGCCTGCATTTGCCGGTATGCGCGATTCGATAAGAAAATTTTTCGGCAATATATTCGGTAAAATAAAGGGCTTTTTCGCGGGAATATTTTCGCGCGGCGGAAAGGAGAAGGGAAATGACAGATAAAGTCAGACTTGTGCCTGTCCCCAGTAAATCGATGATTCCCGAGAGGGATATAGACAAGAAGCCTGTTCTCGAGGTCTATAATCTCGGTATAGAATTCGGCGGACTGCATGCCGTAGAGGATTTCAGCATAGCCCTCGGCAAAACGGAGATTTCGGGACTTATCGGACCCAACGGCGCGGGAAAAACCACTGTTTTCAACCTGCTGACGAATGTCTATACGCCGACAAACGGCGCGATAATTCTTGACGGAAAAAGTACGGCGGGCAAAAGCACGCATGATGTAAACAAAATGGGTCTTGCGCGTACATTCCAGAATATATGCCTCTTTTCCGATATGTCGGTGCTCGACAATGTGAAAGTCGGGCTTCACAATTCGATAAAATACAGCAGCTTTGAGGCGGTATTCCGCATGCCGCGGTATTTCAGGGCGGAAAAGGAAGCAAACGAGAAGGCGATGGAGCTTCTCTCGCTCTTCGGGCTTCAGGATATGGCAAAGGTAAAGGCGGGCAACCTGCCTTACGGCGCACAGCGAAAGCTCGAAATAGCCCGAGCGCTTGCGACAGACCCGAAAGTCCTGCTTCTTGACGAGCCTGCGGCGGGCATGAATCCCTCCGAGACAGCAGACCTCATGCATAATATACTGAATATCCGCGATAAATTCGGCATTGCCGTGCTTCTCATAGAGCACGATATGAATTTTGTCATGGGTATATGCGAGGGCATCGCCGTGCTCAATTTCGGCAGGATAATAGCAAAGGGAACACCCGATGAGATAAAGAACAACGAAGCCGTTATAGAAGCATATCTCGGCAGAAAGGACAAATAACGATGCTGAAAGCCGAAAATCTGAATGTTTACTATAAGAAAATACACGCTATAAAGGATATTTCCTTTGAGGTGAACGAGGGCGAAATCGTCTCTCTCATCGGTGCAAACGGCGCGGGAAAAACCACCACGCTTCATACCGTTTCGGGGCTTCTGCGCTCGACAACGGGAAGCATCACTTTCTGCGGGCAGGATATAACGAAAACCGAGCCGCACAAGCTCATTTCGCTCGGACTTGCCCATGTTCCCGAGGGACGCCATGTCTTTCTCCAGATGACCGTAATGGAAAATCTGGAGATGGGCGCATATTCCCGCGGAAAGGTGCCGCAGGAGGAATATGACCGCGTTTTTGAGCTTTTTCCCCGCCTGAAAGAGAGGAAAAACCAGATAGCGGGCACGCTCTCGGGCGGCGAACAGCAGATGCTTGCCATGGGCAGAGCCATACTCGGAAAACCGAAACTGCTCATGCTTGACGAGCCCTCCATGGGTCTTTCGCCTATCCTTGTCGACCTCGTTTTCGATATAATCAAGGAATTTCATGGGAACGGAACAACTATTCTGCTTGTTGAGCAGAACGCAGGCAAGGCGCTTGAAATTTCCGACAGAGCTTATGTTCTCGAATCGGGAAGAATCGTTCTCACGGGAACGGGAAGCGAGCTTGCAAACAGCGATGAAGTAAAGAAAGCATATCTCGGAGGTTGAGTCTGAACAACCCTCGTGTATGAAATAAAAATCTCCGATACATGATAATAAAAATCGTGTATCGGATTTTTTTCATAAAACCTATTGCATTTTTCGGCAAAAAGTGCTATTATGTCTCTATCAAAGATAACAGAGTAGATTCGGGCGAGTATGGAGCTGTAAAATACGGCTCTCAGTGCCGTAGTTACGGGGAGTTGAACTGCGGACGAATACGAAAGTTGCTGTGCCCGTTTCGCATCCCGCTGTTACATATATACCCGCGTAAAAAAGGTAAAATACGCGGGAATTATGTATTGCGCGTCTGTTTTCATACGGAGGTGCTTTTTTATGCAAAAAAACAAAAAAACAAAAGGCGGTGCGCGTCTCATGCGCACCACACTCATGAGAATTTCCGTCTGCGCCATGATGATAGCGCTGGCAATAATCTTATGTCGCCTGCTCGGCTTTCCTCAAACGGGGGCATATCGGGTCGAGATAAGCTTTCTTCCGATAGCGGTTGTTGCAATGATGTTCGGTCCGGTGTGGGCTGGTGCTTCATATGGAATAGCCGATCTGCTCGGTGCGGCGGTGACAACGGGAATAAATCCGTTTATTACGCTTTGCAAGGTTGCTTTCGGCGCGGCTATGGGCTTTGCTTTCTATAAGAAAAAGCCCGGCATTATCCGCACTGTAGTGTTTTACATCGTCGCGGGGCTTGTGATTGATATCGGCATGATGTCACTTATATTTATTTACGGCTTCGGCTACAGTGTCAAGGCGGCTCTCGGCTACAGGCTCATAGGCTTTGCCGTGAATACGCCTGTGCGCATACTGCTCATGATTCTTACCTGCAGGTATCTTATGCCGCTTGTTTCGCGGTACGGGAAAAAGCTTGATGGCGGCAGTGGCTTTGCCTCATATGCAAACGGCTTTCAGGCTGTTCCGAGGCTCGGGCTTGACCGCATAAGAATGCTTATGGCTATGCTCGGAAATCCGCAGGATAAGCTCCACTGCATCCATGTTGCGGGGACAAACGGAAAAGGTTCTGTCTGCGCCTTTACGGAGGCTATTCTCACGGCGGCGGGCTACAGAGTAGGCAAATACATATCGCCGAATCTCGTGCGCGTAAACGAGCGCATAACGCTCTGCGGCAAGGAGATTTCGGATAGCGAGCTGAATGGGCTTTTTTGCAAAATAGAAAAATGCTCGCGCAAAATCGAAAAGAAAACGGGCGAGCAGGTTTCGCAGTTTGAAATATGGACAGCGGCGGCATTTATGTATTTTGCGGAGCACGGGTGCGACTATGTTGTACTCGAGACAGGGCTTGGCGGAGAATTTGACGCGACGAATGTCATCTCCCGCAATACTATGGCGGTGCTCACGCAGATTGACCTCGACCATATGAAACTTCTCGGTGACACGGTTGAGAAGATAGCGGAAACGAAGAGCAAGATAATCAAAGCCGATTGCGAAAGCGGCGTTACGGTTGTCACGGGTCAGAAGCAGAGCGTAATTGATGTTATAGCGGCGCAGGCGCAGGCTTGCGGCACGCGACTTGTCGTCAGCGGAGAAGCCGAAAGCGAGGGCTTTGACAGAATATGTGAGCGCTTCTCGTATCGCGGCATGGCGCATCTGCAAAGCGGACTCGGCGGCATCTATCAGGTGGCAAATGCCTGCACGGCAATAGAAATCGCGCTCGCACTGAATATAGACGAAAAATACATTCGCGAGGGTCTTTCAAAGGCGAAAAATCCCGCGAGATTCGAGATAATCGGCGAAAATCCCACTGAAATCTACGACGGAGCGCACAATCCAAACGGAATGCACGCGCTCGTGGCATCCATGGAGAGATATTTTCCGAATGCAGACAGGACAGTCGTTTTCGCATGTATGAGGGATAAGGATTTCATGCCGTCGCTCCATATGCTTGATGACGGCAAAACTAAATTTATCTTCACGACGGTGCAGGATAATGCGCGCGCCATGGGTGCCGCAGAGCTTTGCGAGGCGGCAAATGCAGGCGGTATCGCGGGCGAATACCGTGACGACCTGAAATCGGCAATCGCCGCGGCAGAGAAGAATAGCTCCCTTATTCTCATCTGCGGCTCGCTGTATCTCTATAAGGACAGATTTTAAGAAAGTAGGCGGTAGCCGCAGGCTGACTGATTAGATATCTGCAAAGAATCCGCAACATCGAAATATAAATTTTACTCCTCATCCACCGCTATCGCGGTCCCCCTTCTCCCGCAGGAGAAGGC
>CAJKRH010000019.1 GCA_905202255.1 uncultured Ruminococcus sp. | reverse complement strand
TGTCTCGGCGACGCCGACCGCGTTTGCTTCGCAAATCGGTCAATTCCCCACTGGGAAAGGCTTTCTTTTGTTGTCGATTCTGCGCATCGCCAAAACTAATTTCTGAATTTAGTTTTTTCGACGCTCCGAAATCCGCCGAAACGGCGGGTTTTTTGTCTTAAACGGTATAATTTTTATACAAAATAGGAAATAGTATTGACTTGAAAGAAAAAATGTGATATCATAATAAAAACAATTGTTTTGTATATACGGAGGAAGTACCTTGAAGAAGCTTTTCTTTATCATAATATGTATGACATTACTGACAGCTCTTGTACTCACGGGTTGCGGCGAGAAAACACCCGAAACGAAAGTGACAGATGAATTCACGATAACGACGGAGCCTACGGACACAACTACGGAAACCATAACGACCGCCGAGCCGACCACGACGACAGAGACGACGGGCATGACAAGCGGAACGAGCGGAGCGACGACCGAATCCGATACATCCGAGGTGACAACAACCGAGGGCACAACCGCAGGCACATCGGATAGCGAAACGACATCGCAGACGACAAAGGAAACCACTACGGAAACGGAAACCGAGACGGAAACCGAGGAAAATACGACGACAACCACCGCCACAACCTCGACGACTGCCACAACCTCGACGGCATCTGCAACCGCGACCACGGCTACCACAAATACATAAGCCCGAGACAGCGCAGGCTACCGCATTTACTACGGCAGACTGCGCTTTTTTCACAAGAGAAAGGAGCCACACCATGAAGAAAACCATTTGCTTTGCACTCTGCATAATTATGCTCGCGCTTGCCCTCGTTTCCTGCGGGAGAGGCATGTATGCCGACCTTGAAAAAGAGCTTCCCGACTCGGCAACGCATTATTACAAGGCGAAAACTCTGCCGTCCGGCTATGAGCTGTACAGTTTTAACATGACATCCGATGAAAAAAACGGCGAATATGTCGAGCTTATATACGAGCCGAGCGGCTACAAATCATCGTATAGACCGGATAAAGGCGAGTTGTCCAGATATGACGACTGCAAGGATGGCATTTTTGTCACGACATACTTCTCATACGGCACATCGGCAAAATATACAATAGAGAGCATAAAGAGCAGTGCGCCCGAAAATTTCGTTGAATACGGCGGCAGAAAATATTATTACTATCATACATCGGCGGCAAAAACCGTATATTCAAGCACGCTGGAGGATGTCGGCTATACGATATATTATCTCGAGGGCGACGATCTCGTGAGGGTTTATGTGGCAAAAACTCTCGGCGATATTTCCGAGGCGGTGAAATATGCCGATGTTCTGCGTGTCAATACGAAATAAATGCGATAACAAAATCAAAATAATAAAACCCGAAGCGCGAGCCTCGGGTTTTGTGTTTTTATGATATTTGCGATATCAGAAAAGCCCTGATATTCTGCCGTTTTCATCGACATCTATCCGCTCTGCCGCGGGGGATTTCGGCAGTCCCGGCATGGTCATGATATCGCCTGTGAGTACCACGACAAAGCCCGCGCCCGCCGAGACGCGCACATTGCGCACTGTTACGGTAAAGCCCTCGGGTGCGCCGGGAAGTGTCGGGTCATCGGAAAAGCTGTACTGCGTTTTCGCTATGCAGACGGGGCATGAGCCGAAGCCGAGCGATTCGAGCATTTCCACCTGTTTTTTCGCATTGGGAAGCAGTGTGACACCTCTTCCGCCGTAAACGCGGCGAACCACGGCATCTATTTTTTCGGCGAGCGTCATTTCGTCGGGATAGGCAAAGCGGAAATCTGCTTTTTCCTCTTCACAGAGGCGGACTACCTCGCGCGCCAGTGCCTCGCCGCCCTTGCCTCCCTCGGCATGAACGGTGGAAAGCACGGCATTTACGCCCAGCTCGCGGCACTTATCCATGATAAATGAAATTTCCACATCCGTATCGGTAGGGAAGCGGTTTATGGCGACGACCGTGGGAAGTCCATAGACATTTTTCATATTTGAAACATGGCGCAGGAGATTCGGAATGCCTGCTTCAAGCGCATGAAGATCTTCGCGTGCAAGCTCGGTTTTCGGCAGACCGCCGTGCATTTTCAGTGCGCGCACCGTGGCGACGACTACCGCCGCATCGGGAGAAAGCCCTGCCATGCGGCACTTGATATCGAGAAATTTTTCCGCGCCGAGATCGGCACCGAAGCCCGCTTCCGTAACGGCATAATCGGCTGTTTTCATCGCCATTTTTGTGGCGAGCACGGAATTACAGCCGTGCGCTATATTGGCAAAGGGACCGCCGTGCACAAAGGCGGGCGTGCCCTCGAGCGTCTGCACGAGATTGGGCTTCAGAGCATCTCGCAGGAGCGCTGTCATCGCGCCTGCCGCATGGAGCTCGCCCGCTGTCACGGGGCGCTCGTCATATGTGTAGCCCACGATAATGCGCGAAAGACGGGCTTTCAAATCCGAGACGGATGAGGAGAGGCAGAGTACAGCCATTATCTCCGAGGCGACCGTGATATCAAAGCCGTCCTCGCGCGGGGTGCCGTTTACCCTGCCGCCGAGCCCGTCCACGATGAAACGAAGCTGGCGGTCGTTCATATCCACGCATCGCTTCCATGTTATCCTGCGCGGGTCTATGCCGAGCGAATTGCCTTGCTGAATATGATTATCGAGCATGGCGGCGAGCAGATTGTTTGCCGCGCCTATGGCATGAAAATCGCCTGTGAAATGCAGGTTTATATCCTCCATCGGGATGACCTGCGCATATCCGCCGCCTGCGGCACCGCCCTTGATGCCGAAAACGGGACCGAGCGACGGCTCACGCAGAGCAACGGCAACGCTCTTTCCTATGCGGGCAAGTCCGTCGGCAAGCCCTATCGTGGTTGTCGTTTTGCCTTCGCCTGCGGGTGTCGGTGTTATCGCCGTTACAAGGATGAGCTTGCCGCTTTTTTTCGCGCAGTCGAGATAGCGGAGGTCGATTTTTGCCTTGTAATTGCCGTATTGCTCGATAAATTCGGGCGAGATGCCCGCGCGCTCCGCTATTTTCAGTATGCGGCGCGGTGTGCAAGCCTGCGCGATTTCTATATCAGATAAAAAAGCCATGGTAAAGCCCTCCTCGGGATTTCTTGTATTTTGGTATATTATAACCGATTTTCGCCGATTTGTAAAGATGCTTTTGAAAAACATATCATGCACCGCACATGAAAAAAGGAGAAAAAACTCCGGCAAAATGTTAAAATCTCAGTTGTAATTTGTGAATTTTTGTGATATAATGATATAAAATACCGCATGATGATATCAAAAAAGCATATATGCTTTTATGCTGAACATTTTTTGCGGCTTTTTAAAGCTTCTGCCGCAAAATGGCGGAAGCAAGAACGGAGGAGAAATATGGACAAAAGATTAAACCCCTTATTTACGCCATGGAAGATAGGAAACTGCGAGATAAAAAATCGCTTTGTTCTGACGAGCATGGGCGGCACAGACCTTTTCGGTTGGATGGAGAAGAACCATTTCGACCGCGACGGCGCGCATTTCATCATGGAGGTGGCAAAGAACAACTGCGGTCTTGTCATGCCGGGATGTCAGCCGGTTTACAACCCGATGTTCGGTCAGTGGCTCTATAAGAATAAGAAGATGTACGATGATTTGGCAAAGTGGATGCCCGAGTTTCATAAGACGGGGGCAAAGCTTTTTGTCCAGTTGACGGCGGGCTTCGGGCGCTCTTTCACGATAAGCGAAATGATGGAGAAGCTCTATACAAATAAGGCTCTGCGTACCCTCAGCAAGCCCTTCATGGATCTTGATAAGATAACGGCATCGGCAAGCCCCTCGCCCAACCGCTGGTCGGACAAGGTGCCCTCCCGCGCGATGACTGTGGAGGAAATTCACGAATTTGTGGAGGCTTTTGCCAAGTGCTCAAAGATGCTCATGGACGCAGGTGTAGACGGCGTGGAGGTTCATGCCGTTCACGAGGGCTATCTGCTCGACCAGTTCACGCTCGGCTATGTAAACAAGCGTACCGATGAATACGGCGGTTCTCTCGAAAACAGATATCGCTTTGCCGTCGAGATAGTGCAGGCGATAAAGAGAGAATGCGGCAAGGATTTCCCTGTTTCACTGCGTTACAGCGTCATTTCCAAGACAAAGGGTTTCCGTTCCGGCGCGCTTCCCGGCGAGGAATATACTGAGGTAGGCAGAGATATGGAGGAATCCGAAAAAGCGGCAAAATATCTTCAGGATGCGGGCTACGATTGCCTCAACTGCGACAACGGCACCTATGACGCGTGGTACTGGGCACATCCTCCGATATATATGCCGGAAAACTGCAACCTTGCAGATGTTGAGCATATAAAGAAATTTGTAGATATTCCCGTCATATGCGCGGGCAGACTCGACCCCGAAACGGCGGCGGACTCTGTTGCCGGAGGCAGGCTTGACGGCGCGGGATTTGCGCGTCAGTTCCTTGCCGACCAGCAGTGGATAACCAAACTGATGGCGGATGAGGGCGACGATATCCGTCCCTGCATACTCTGCCACAACGGATGCTTCAATATGTGCCACTATAAAGGGGTACCGAATGATCAGGCACTTTCCGACAGCCTGCATTTAGCGCGTTGTGCCGTCAATGCCGAGACCATGCAGTGGAATAAGCATTATATAAAGAAAACAAATTCGCCGAAAACCGTGCATATCATAGGCGGCGGTATCGGCGGTATGGAGACGGCAAGAGTGCTGAAGCTCCGCGGGCATAATCCGATAATTCACGAGAAGAGCGGCGAGCTCGGAGGTGCCTTCATTGCGGCAAGCGCGGAATCATACAAGGGCAAGCTGCGCGACCTGCTTGCGTGGTACAAGCGCCGGATGGAGAAGCTCGGCATAGAGGTTCGCCTGAATGACGAGGTTAAGGATATCGCCGCCTTCGGGGGTGATCCCGTAGTAATCGCCACGGGTGCCACACCGAGACTGCTTCGCCATGTCCCCGGATATGAAAAGATGGTGGAAGCCTGCGAATATCTGCGCGGCACGAAGCCTGTCGGCGAGCGGGTGGCTGTCATTGGCGGCGGACTCACCGGTTCCGAGATAGCATATGAACTGGCGCTCGGCGGCAAGAAGCCCGTTATCATAGAGATGAAAAACGACCTCATAGCGCAGACAGGCGTCTGCCTTGCAAATTCATCTTATCTGCGCGAGTGGTTTGCGCTTCATGAGATTCCCGTTTACCTCGAGACAACGCTGAAAGAGGTAAAGGACGGTTCTGTTATCTGCACGGATAAGGCAGGCAATGATATTACAATAGAATGCGACAGCGTGATAAGCTGTGCGGGCTATATCCCCGCGCCGCTCGCGGCTAAGGGACATCTTGTCGGCGACTGCAAGAGCGTCGGTAATCTTCGCACGGTAGTATGGAACGCATACGAAGTCGCGATGAAAATATAAGAAAGGCGGGATAAGAAAATGGAATACAAAATGAAGCTTTCGGCAGAGCAGAAAGCCATACTTGAGGGGAGCAAGGGCGAGACGCTCGCCAAGGTCATGGAAACTCTCGTGCGATACGGCGAGCTTTTCGGCGCGGATGAGATGGTGGCTGTCACAAGCGAGTATAACCATCTCGTCACATCGTTCGGACTCAAGGCGCTCGCGCCCGTATATGCGCTCATGGAGAAGCTTATAGAGGCAGGCGCGGTATCAAAGCAGAAATTTTCGGCAGACCCCCGTCCGCTCGACAAAAATGTTCCGAGCAGTTTTCTGCAGAATTTTGTTTTCAATAAATTCATGTATACCAAGCAGGATTTCTATGAGGGTCAGCTTGAAAAGCTCGGGCTTATGGCTCCTGATGCTTTCACCTGCACCTGCTATATGAACGAAGTCGGCAATACGCCGAAAAAGGGAGATATCCTCTCGTGGTCGGAATCATCCGCAGTCGTATACGCGAACTCCGTGCTCGGCGCGCGCTGCAACAGAAACTCGGGTATCATCGACCTCATGGGTTCCGTGGTCGGCTATGTTCCGTCCTTCGGCTTTCTAAAGGATGAGGGCAGAAAGGCGACATGGATAGTCGAGGTGAAAACGACGAAAAAGCCCGAAGCGCAGCTTCTCGGTTCCGCCATCGGCATGAAAGTGATGGAAGAGGTCCCGTATATCAGAGGGCTTGATAAATGGCTCGGCACACTCGATGAGGATGCGAAAACATATCTCAAGGATTTCGGCGCGGCTACGGCTTCAAACGGTGCCGTAGGTCTCTACCATGTCGCGGGCATAACACCCGAGGCTGTTGAGCAGGGCGAGAGCCTGATAAAGGAAAATGCAAAGGTTTATACCATCGACGATGCGGAACTGCAGAGGGTTTATGACAGCTATCCCGTCATCTGGAAAAATAAAGAAGCAAAGCCGAAGCTCTGCTTCATGGGTTGTCCTCATATGAGCCTCAATCAGCTCATGTCATGGACGGATAAGATAGAGGCGGCGCTGAAAGCGGCGGGAAACTCCAAGGTGGTTATACCCACGGTATTTACAGCCGCGCCTGCTGTTTTGAAAGAATTTGAAAAGACGCCGTATGCCGAGCGGCTGAAAAATACGGGTGTAATCACAAGCTACATCTGTCCGCTCATGTATATGAATAATCCGCTCAGCGCAAAAATGCCTGTTATCACTTCGAGCAACAAGCTCAGAACATATACAAGCGCAAGGTATTACACAGATGACGAGATACTTGCCGAAATCACGAAAGGGGGCAAAGAATAATGAAAACATTCAAGGGAAGAGTAGTAGCCGCAGGAGAGCTGACGGCAGAGGCGCTTGTTTCGCACGGCGGACTCAATACACTCGCTTCATTTCAGAAGGCGCTCCAGTTCGGCGATAAGACCGCAACCTGCGGCGACCAGAATAACACCGACCTCTACGGCAAAAAAATGCTCGGCAAGGCGCTCTGCCTGCCTATGACCATAGGCTCGACGACGGGCGGTCTCGTGCTTTATTGTGCCTGCGCCATGGGGCGTCAACCCGCCTGCATGCTTTTCTCCGAGCCGATAGATTCGCTTGCCGCCGCGGGAGCAATCCTCTCCGATGTATGGCTCGAGGGCACTCCGCTCCCTGTAATCGACAGCCTCGGCGAAGAATTTCTCGCCTATGTGAAAGACGGAATGCAGATAAGCATCAAAAAGGACGGCACGGTTACAGTTGAGTGATGACGGAAATTTCGGAGAAACGATGAAAAAATACCCTATAGTAAAAAAATCAAGCTATCTGAAATATATAATATTATGCGGTTTTGTTCTGCTTGCGATTAGTGTCATAAATATAATACTTGCGATAAAGACTTTTCCGGAGATTTTGCCAGAGCATAGGCTGATTATTGAGCTTTTGATACTGGTCGTGGCGGGCATAGTACTGGCATGCTTAATAAAAGGAATTGCTGACAGGAAGATAACGCTTTGGCGCGTCGGTTATGATGAGGCAGGCATACATATCTTTGATTATGACGGAAGCGAAAAACGGTTTTATGCGTGGAATTCTGTCTCGGACTGCGGAATCCATGTCTGTCGCGATGACGGGCATGTTTCGCACATGGATTGTCTGGCAGACGGAATATTGCAATTTTTATACTTCGGTATTTTGGAAAAAGATTTCGGAAAATTTATATTTTTCTCTCGTGAGCCGCTCGGCGAGAGGGAAATAATGCGCTTATCGGATCTGAAAATCAAGGATGGTTTGCTTTGCATAGAGTGCGATGAAGAATCGCTTTGCGATATACGAAAGTACTGTCCGTCATTTTCGGCAAAAGAACGGTAAAATACAGGGCATTTGAAAACGAGGTGAACAAATGAAAAAAGTAATTTCCGCTTTGTGCATTATAGTTGTGCTGGCATTTCTGCTCGGCTCATGCGGCTATAATGACTACAGAAACAAAATATCAAAGGCGCTCGGAATAGATATTCCGAGCGGCGCGCCGATGAAAAGTGTGGATACGCACGGCGGCTTCAACGGCGATGGTGCTACATGGGTATCGGTCGGTTTTACTTCCGGCAAAAATCCCATAGAGCAGATAAAAAACAACTCCGACTGGAAGCAGCTCCCGCTTGATGAGGTAGCGGAGTTTTTGGCGCATGACCTGAAGATTCAACTCGATAACGGCGAGGCATCTCTCATGCCTGATGTTGAAAACGGATATTATATAGTCATAGACAGGCACAGCCAGAAGAATGAAAATGACGATATTCTCGGCAGAACATCATATAATTTCACCATGGCTATCTATGATACGGATGCCAATATCCTCTACTATTGCGAATTTGATACCTAAGAGAAAGACAGCCGCCCATCGGGCGGCTGTTTCATATTTTATATTATACTTTTTTAATTTTTAAACTGCGACGGCTTCTTCCTCGTTTATAGCGGCACTGCACGAAGCCTGTGCGCGAACGGAATATTCCGTCACATTCGGTATTGTTTCGCCGTCTATCTGAAGTGCCGTCGGGCGGTCAAATTCCACCGTGATATTGTGCCCTTGCAGGATTTCCACCATTTCCGCATGCTTTACATGCTCCCCCTTGAAAATGGAAGGAAAAACTATGAGTGTTTTCAGCTTGCTCGGGCAATGCAGGACAACCGTAGAGACAAATCTGTCCTCCGAGTTCCTCGCCTGCCCGGGTGCCACCATCATTCCGCCGCCGTAAAATCTGCCGTGCATTGTCGGCGCGAGCCATACATGGCGATATGTATGTTTTTTTCCGTCTACCGTAACAGTTGCTTTCCTCGGCTTGAAATGGAAGAGAAGTCCCTTTATGGCGATGGAGGTATAATTGATTTTTGCCGCGGATTTCTCGCGCAGCTTGTCGCCCTCCTCGCAGCAGTAGCCGTCGATTCCGTAACCGATGCCGTTGATGAAAAGATGCTCTTTCCCGTTTACGGTCACAGTCGGCAGATTTTTCAGATAAGGATTCAGCAGAACGAGCTGACCCTCGGCTCTCTCGCGTACATCTGCCATGAAATCATTTCCCGAGCCTGTCGGATAATAGAAGATGGGATGCTCCGGAATTTTCCCCTCGCATTCGTTGATGAAATGATAAAGCGTCCCGTCGCCGCCGCAGAGTATAACTCTTTCATCGGGATGTGCGGCACCTGCAAGCTCTTTTATATCGGCTTTCGTTATGTCTATGTATTTTACGCTGTCTTTTCCGATAAGTCCGGAAATCTTTTCTGCATTTGCTTTTCCTTTTTTATTGTCCGCAAGCGGGTTGTATAAAACATAAGTCATTTCTTTTCTTCCTTTTTTCGTTCGTTTATTTGGGCTTCCATTTCGTTTTTGATTCTCTCTGCAAGTACGGCGGTTCGCTGTTTTTCGGGATATATGACATCGATGATATCAAAATATACATCGGTGCGGTGCCATGGGAAATTGCGGTGGATTTTTTCTGTTCCCCATATCGTGCCGACAATGACAGGAGCTTTTGCTTTTGTCGCGGCGAGCAGACAGCCCGCACTGAAGTCCTGAAGCGCTTCGCCCGTTCCGCGGTGTCCCTCGGGATAAACGCCTACGGATACGGTATTCGATGAAATAAGCTCTGCCGCGCGGTCGACGGTTTTTATGGCGTTCATGGGGTTTTCCCTGTCTATTGCCATATAGCAGGAGCGCTTCATATATCGCCTGCCTATCGGAATTTTGAAATTTGACGGCTTTGAGATGAAAGCCATCGGCGTTTTTTCGAGCACCGCGCTTTCTATCATCGGGTCGAAGCGCGAGAGATGATTTGATACGAAAAGAAAGCGCGTGTTTTTCGGAACCTTTTCCTTTCCCGTCACATGGATTCGCACTCTCGCCGAACTGCATATGAGGCGATAACCGCAGTTAAAGAGGCGATAATAGAAGCGCGAGGGCTTATCATATTCCTTTTTCATGGAAATCGGAAGCGAGACAAGCCAGAGAAAAAGCCAGCAGGCAAGAAAATATATAAGGCAAAAAACAAGAAAAGCGAGCGGAAATATCCATATCTGCGAGAAATCGGTTATTTTCAGCGCAGAATACAGGACAGCGCTCATAGCGCCGAGAATAGCGATGATACTTATGACAATCCCACCCCTTTTTGTCTTATATATATACCCGCGAAATCAGAGGCAAACCGAAAAGGTATGCCTCTGACTCTCGGGTGCGTCTGTGGATTTATTTTATAAGTCCGCTTTCCTTGAGAAGTATTTCGATATCAGTGCCCTGAACCTTCTTCATGACAACCTTGAGAAGCTCTTTTTCCTTGAAGGAGAGCTTGATATCGGTTATCGGCTGCTTGTCTATGGCATAGTAGCAGGCGCGCAGAAGCTCGCGGACATCGTATTTACTGCCCCAGACCTCAGGCACGCCGCGGTCGATATCGAGCAGTGTATAGACTGATTCCATACCGGTGCGCATGGAATATTCCGTTGTGAAGATGGTATCGCGGGGTGTCTCGGCGAACTGACCGATGAAAGCGAAGTTTACTGCACCGTCCGGCACGACCTTCGGGCGGTCGGATTCTTTTCTCGGCTGGAAGAACGCATTTATATAAGGCATATAGCATGTTGTGGTGTTGCAGGCTTCCTTTGCGAGCGCGTCGATTTTTTCCGTGGGTACGCCGATGTGATAGAGCCACTCGCGGCATATCTCTTCGCCTGTGCAATCGCGCATAGCTTTCTTCACATAGTTGCCCTCTTTATTTGTATTGAGGGAGTACAGCCATACGAGAACCATGTTCTTATCCTGAGATTTGAACTGCGGCTGGCGGTTTATCGTCCATGAGAGATACCAGTTTTCGGTGCTGTCCTTTACGGTGACGATACCGCCTGTAGTTACCTTGCCGGCACGCGGGTCGCGCTTGCAGACATTCATGATATATTTTATTACCTCTTCGTTTGAGGTGGCAACGGTGGCGCTCATCCAGTTTGTGGCGTCGACATCGCCGCAGAATTTATCGGGATTGCCGTATTCGCCGTTCTTTGCCTGTGCGGCGATGGCTTTCCACATATCCCATGATTCGCCATAGCCGTTCTTTACGCCGGAAAGGTCGGGCGCATGGGTCTGGTCGCCGTAGCACGAGGTGTCCGTGCAGCAGCCGTTTGTGATGAATACGAGGTCGTCCTCGATGAGGTCGATTGTCTGCTCTTTGCCGTCCTTGACATAGACAATCTGCTTTGCAACCTTTTTGTTGCCCTCTGTTTCGATTATCACATTTTTGACATCCATGCCGTATTCGATACGGACGCCGTGAGACTCGAGATATTTTACGAGAGGCAGTATCATGCTCTCATACTGATTATATTTTGTGAAGCGGAGCGCGCTGAAATCGGGCAGACCGTCGATATGATGGACATAGCGGCAGAGATAGCGCTTCATTTCAAGTGCGCTGGACCAGCGCTGGAAAGCGAACATTGTCTGCCAATAGAGCCAGAAGTTAGTCTGCCAGAAGCTGTTGGGGAGCACCTCCGAAATCTTCTTGTCCTCGAGGTCTTTTTCGGGGGTGAGGAAGAGCTTGGAGAGTGCCATTGCGGATTCTTTGTCAAGCTCGAATTTTTTGTCGGTGTGGGCATCCTCGCCGCGGTTAACCGTGGCACGGCAGAGGGAATAGTTCGGGTCATGCTTATTGAGCCAGTAGTATTCGTCGAGAACGGATACTCCGGGTGTTTCTATAGAGGGCACATCGCGGAATGTATCCCACATTACCTCGAAATGGTTGTCCATTTCGCGTCCGCCGCGCATATAGAAGCCTTTTGTTATATCCTTGCGTCCGTCGCAGCTGCCTCCGGCAAGTTCCAGCTTCTCGAGAAGATGGATATGCTCGCCTTTCATCTGTCCGTCGCGCACGAGGTAGAAGGCTGCCGTTAGTCCGGCAAGTCCTGTGCCTATGATATAAGCGGATTTTTTGTCAACATCCTTCGGTTTCTCGGGATGAGCGAATGATTCATAAGTTCCTGCTGAGTAATACATGGAAAACCTCCTGAAAATTTATTTTACGACTATATTATAGCCCGTTTTCAGAGGTTTTCAATAAACAGAAAAAGCGCTGTGATAAATCATTTATCACGGTGCTTTAATCTGTAAAAACTTTTATCATTTTGTCGAATCTGATAAAAAAATCAGATTTTGAAGCGGAGAAGCGCGTCTGAGAGGGAATCTTTTATCAGTATTGCAAGCTTGTCCACAATCAACTTCGGGTCGGCTTTCATATCGTCCTTTATCCAGTCGAGCATGATGCCGATGAATACATATGAATAAACGCGCGCGATAAATTCCTTGTCCTCTTCGCGCACCGTTATGCCTGCCGACTGCTCATTGATAACGCCCATGATGAGGTTGTCTGTCAGCGGCTTCAGATATTTTTCCACCTGCTCATGGTCGATGCAGCGGTAAACATTCATGACAAAAGGCTTGTTTTCGCGCACGGCTTCAAATATGCTGAGCAGCCCCTCCTGCCATGTATCGTGTGTTTTGTTTTTCTCCAACGCCTTTCGCGCGTCCTCAAGGCATGACCACTCCACGAGGTCGTAAATATCCTTGAAATGATAATAGAATGTCATGCGATTTATGCCGCAGTCTTCGGCGATATCGCTTATCGTGATTTTGGTAAGCGGCTTTTTGAGCAGGAGATTTTTCAGAGACTGTTCGAGCGCTCTCTTCGTTATCTGTGACATTTTTTACCTCCGGTAAAGAATTTTCCGAGTTTATGTCCGAAATAATCATGCTTTATATAAAATATACCATATTCTTCGACAGTTTTCAACTGTTTAATTGTTAATTTTACTTTACATTTAAAAAAGAAAAAGGGAAACCCAAAATCGGGTTCCCCTTTGAAATTATTCAAGCTCGAATGCGCCTGTATAAAGCTGATAGTAAACGCCCTTTTCGGCGATAAGCTTTTCATGGTTGCCGCGCTCGATTATTCTGCCGTGGTCAAGAACCATGATTACATCGGAATTCATGACGGTGGAAAGCCTGTGAGCGATGACGAATACCGTTCTGCCCTCCATGAGCTTATCCATGCCGCGCTGGACTATCGCTTCCGTTCTCGTGTCTATAGAGGAGGTCGCTTCGTCCAGAATCATTACGGGCGGGTCTGCGACGGCGGCACGCGCTATGGCGATAAGCTGACGCTGACCCTGCGAAAGGTTTGCACCGTTGCCCGAAAGCTCCGTATTATAGCCCTGCGGCAGGCGGGAAATGAAATCGTCCGCGCCCGCGAGCCTTGCCGCTTCGATGCATTCTTCATCTGTGGCATCCAGTCTGCCGTAGCGGATATTGTCCATTACGCTTCCCGTGAAAAGGTTTGTCTCCTGCAAAACTATGCCGAGACTTCGGCGCAGATCGCTCTTTTTTATCTTGTTTATATTGATCCCGTCGTAGCGTATCTTGCCGTCCGCTATGTCATAGAAGCGGTTTATCAGATTTGTTATCGTTGTCTTACCCGCACCTGTGGCGCCGACAAAGGCAACCTTCTGACCGGGCTCCGCATAGACCGTGATATCATGGAGCACGGGCTTGTTTTCCTCATAGCCGAAATCGACATCATACATGCGGACATCGCCCGCGAGCGGCGTATATGTGAGCGTGCCGTCGCCATGCGGATGCTTCCATGCCCATTTGCCCGTGCGCTCGGCTGTCTCTGTTATATTGCCTTTTTCATCGTATCTGCAGTTTACAAGAGTAACATAGCCGTCGTCTGCCTCGGGCTTTTCATCCATGAGGGAGAATATGCGCTGCGCGCCTGCCATACCCATGACTATGGAGTTTATCTGCTGGGAAAGCTGGTTTACATTGCCGGTGAACTGCTTTGTCATATTGAGAAAAGGAATGATGATGGAAATTCTGAAGGCGAGCGCGGTAAAGCTGCCCTCCTTTATGAGACCGCAGAAGCTGAGGTTTGTCATGCCGAGCGTGATGAAAAGACCACCCGCAACAGCGCAGATGACATAAAGGATATTGCCTATATTCATGATGATGGGACCGAGAACATTCGCATAGGCATGCGCCTTTTTGCTGTCCTCATAGAGCTCATCGTTTATCGCGTCAAATTCTTTTTCCGCTTCGCCTTCGTGGCAGAATACCTTGATTACCTTCTGCCCATTCATCATCTCCTGGATATATCCCTCGCATTTTGCGACGGACTTCTGATTGCGGATGAAGTATTTCGCGCTTCCGCCGCCTACCTTTTTGGAGACGAATATCATTGCCACCACGCCGAGCATTACCACGAGCGTCATCGGGATACTGTACCACATCATGATGCAGAATACCGTCAGCACGATGATGCCCGACTGGAGCATCTGCGGGAACGAACGCGAAACAAGCTCGCGCAGAGTATCGATATCGTTTGTATAATAGCTCATGATATCGCCGTGCTTATGCGTATCGAAATATTTTATCGGGAGATTCTGCATCCCGTTGAACATCTCGCGGCGCATCTTGTCGAGAAAGCCCTGCGTTATCTTTGCCATGAGCTGAGTCTGGAGCGTGATAAAGATTATCGCAAATACATAGAGCACTATCAGCACGCCGACGATAGGCAGTATCTCTGCCTTTGCCGCCGCCCATCTCTCGGAGAGAAACGCTCCGTTTGCCTGCGCAAATTCGCGCAGTGAAAGCCCCGATGCCTCGGCGGCTTCTTTGATTATCGCTATGCTGTCGGCTATCTTGTCAAAAACTTTCTGCATGAAGATGGAGGGGATAGACGAAACGATGGCGGAGAGCACGATACATATGCCGGCTATCGGCACGAGCACGGGATATGCCTGCACGAGCATCCTGAAAACTCTGCCGAGCAGCTTCATATCCGGCTTGCGCTTCATCGGCTTTGCGCCGGGCATCTCGGAAATGCCGTTTTTCTTATTTTTCATCGCGCTCACCTCCTTTTGTCTGCTGGAGATATGTTTCGCGGTAGGTTTCGCTTGTTTTCATCAGCTCGTCATGCGTGCCGCGCGAAGCTATTCTGCCGTTTTCCATCACAAGGATCAGATCGGCATCTTCGACAGAGGCGATACGCTGAGCGATGATTATCTTTGTCGTTTCGGGGATGAATTTGCGGAAGCCCGCACGGATGAGAGCGTCCGTTTTTGTATCGACGGCGCTTGTCGAGTCGTCGAGAATGAGTATTTTCGGCTTTTTCAGCAGTGCGCGGGCAATGCAGAGTCTCTGCTTCTGACCGCCCGAAACATTCGTGCCGCCCTGCTCAATCTTAGTATTGTAGCCATCGGGAAATGAGCGTACGAAATCGTCTGCCTGAGCAAGTTTGCAGGCTTCGATTATCTCTTCGTCGGTGGCATTTTCATTGCCCCAGCGCAGGTTTTCGTTTATCGTGCCTGAGAAGAGCAGATTCTTCTGGAGGACGAAAGCAACGCTGTCGCGCAGTACCTCGAGGTCATAATCGCGCACATCCACGCCGCCTACTCTGACCGAACCTACCGTCGTATCATAGAGGCGCGGGATGAGTTGGACAAGCGTTGATTTGCTCGAGCCCGTGACGCCGAGTATGCCGACCGTCATGCCGGATTTTATATGCAGGTCGATATCCGAGAGGGCATATTTCTTTGCCTCGGCGGAATATTTGAAGCTGACATCGTCAAAATCAATCGAGCCGTTTGCAACTTCTTTTACAGGCAGGGAAACGGTATTTCCGTTTTCATCGGTTCTTTCTGCCGCCTCGGGATTTGTGAGCGCGGACTTTTCGTCGAGAACCTCCGTTACACGCTGCATGGACTCGTTTGATATCGTGAGTATGACATAAATCATCGAGAGCATCATGAGCTGCATGAGTATCTGGAAGCCGTATGTAAGCATGGACGACATCTGACCCACGCCGAGGTCGAGCCCCGCGGAGGTGATGACGAGTTTGGAGCCGAGTATCAATATGAAAGCCATATTGAAATATACGCATATCTGCATGAGCGGCGAGTTGAGCGCAACGATTCTTTCCGCTTTTGTGAAGTCGCGGCAGATATCTCCTGCGGCTACGCCGAATTTCTGCTTTTCGTATTCCTCTCTCGAGAAGCCTTTTACCACGCGCATGCCGCGTACATTTTCCTCGATAGACTCATTGAGTCGGTCATATTTGCGGAAAACACTGCGGAAAGCGGGCATTGCTTTCTTGGAGATAATCCATAGACCGACGAGGAGCACCGGTATGACAATGACGAAAAGGGAAGCGAGCGCGCCGCCCATGATATACGCCATGATTATGGAGAATATCATCATCAGAGGAGCGCGGATGGCTGTTCTGATTATCATCATGTATGCAAACTGCACATTTCCGACATCCGTCGTCATTCTTGTGACGAGCGATGAGGTGGAAAACTTGTCTATATTCTCAAAAGCAAATGTCTGCACCTTGTAGAAAAGGTCATGGCGCAGGTTCTTTGCAAAGCCGGACGAAGCCTTTGCGCAGGTGGCACCCGCGATGCCGCCGCAGGCGAGCGAAATCATTGCCATCACGGCGAGCAGAGCACCTGTTTTCAGGATGTCAGCCATTTCCGCGCCGTTTTCGATGCGGTTGATAAGTTTGGCTGTGATAAAAGGTATGATACATTCTATCACGGCTTCAAACATAATGAATATAAAAGTCAGTATGCTCGATGTTTTATATTCTCTTATGCTTTTTGCAAGCTTTTTTATCATAAAAACTTTTCCTTTCTCAAAAAATTGTCGGCAAAAAAGCTTTGCCGTCCATAGAACATTAAATATAATTATACTATGATTAGAGAAAATAATCAATGGATAAATTGTTAACTTTTCATATATCGACAAAAAGGAGCACATCCGACCTGCGGATGCGCTCTTTTATATTATCTGAAAATGAGTCTCTTCTTGAAAAGTCTCCATTCCGACGCGTTGTCCACATAGTAGATGGGGCAGGCTTTGCCTGTAACATCATAGTGGCGTATCACATTGTCGGCGCTTATATTATATTTGTCGCAGAGCCATGAAACGAGCTTAAGAAGCGAAAGGTAAGATTTATAGCTGAATCTGCCTGTTTTGTCGGGATGGCAGACCTCTATGCCTATGGAGCAGGCGTTCACATCCGCATTTCCTGCGTGATATGCTATCTCGTTATCGGGAATACAGCGGATTATCTCGCCTTCAAGCCCGACTATGTAATGCGCACCTGCGTAGATTTTCTCGTTTTTGGGGAGATTATTGAAGTAATTGCGGTTGTTTATCGCACTTGTGCCCGCGTTTGCGACATAGTGGATGACTATCTTCGTTATCTTCTGACGGCTGACGCCTTCATCGAGATATTTGTTTGCAGGGCGCGAATATTTGTTGATATCGAGCAGCTTGTCTGCTATCAGGCTTCTCATCTCGGAGTCGGTCGGGATACGCGATATGTAGCCGGGCTCGTATGTCGCCGTTGTTGAAGTTGTCGCGGTCGTCGTTGTCGTCGTCGTTGCTTTTGTCGTTGCGGTTGTTACCGGCGGAGGAGAGGTCAGACGAGTTGTAGTTGCTGTTGCAGTGGTCACAGTATGCGTCGTGGTTACAGTCGGTGCTGTGGCTGCAGTCGTCGGTGCGGTAACAGTCGGGGTCGTGTCCGTGGGTGCGGTCGGTGCCGTGGTCTCGGCGGGGTGATTCGCGCTTTTCTTGAATATTACTACCGCGAGCATCACCACGAGTACAAGGCAGAGTAGTTTCAAAAACTGCGCGAAAAATGTATTTTGCTTTTTTCTTTTCATTTTTCGGTTCGTCTGCAGGTCCATTTGCCAGTCCATTTCCGCCTCCGTTTTTTTTGCTCATATTATTTTATACCAAAAAGCCCGAAATGTCAATACCCGAAAATCACAGCTTCTCATATACCGCAACGGCAAAATCTGCCGTTGCGGACAGGGCAGTGAGCGCTGCCGCCCGAGCCTGCCCCTCCTTTGATGTCTTGTAATAATAAGGTGTCATCATGAAAAGCTCATGTATCTCGTTCTGATTTTTCAGCGTGAAAGTGTACGTCAGCCGCTTTTCCGAGATGAGGCGGAATCCGCCGAAGTCGGCTGTTTCCACATCGTTTTCGTATGGCGTATCGTAAATAGCCTTTTTCAGCTCGAAAAGGTGCTTTTCACGGGGATATACATGAATCATTCTTCCGCCTTTTTTCAGCACGCGTGCAAATTCATTTGCGGCACACGGCGCGAACATATTCATTATTATATCGACGCTGTCGTCCGCCACAGGCAGGGAAAATATACTTGCCGCGGCAAGCTCTATCCGGCGGCACCGCTTGGCACCGTAAATGAGAGCGTCACGCGATATGTCTATGCCGAGCGCATGAAGAAATATTCCTCTTTTTTCGGCTTCGTGCATTACAGCCGCCGTATAGTAGCATTCGCCGCAGCCGAGGTCGAGCAGCGTATCACCGTCTTTTGCACAGGCTAGCACGGCGTCGGTCGTCGCTTCGCAGAGCGGCAGATAATAGCCGAGATCGAGAAAATCTCTTCTTGCCGTTATCATGGCGGTGTCATCGCCGTGGCGCTTGTCCTTCGATTTCTGCGAGAGCAGGAGGTTCACATATCCCTTTTTCGCTATGTCGAAGCTGTGCCCGTTTTCGCAGGCGAGCGCTTTCTCGCCGCGCTCGAGAGCAGAGCCGCATACAGGGCAGCAAAAGCCTGATTTCAAGGCATATTCCTCCTTTTATACAAATGTATTAAATGCAAAATTTCTGTTTATTCAAGCGTATCTTTTTCAGATATACTTATCGAAAATGACTACCGTCCTGCCTTTGCGGCTCTCTCCGCGAAATTCGCGGAGCACAACCTTGCCTTTGCCGCGCAGGACTATTTTTGAGCCTGCCGCTATCTGTCTGTCAGCCTTTTCAGCTGCCTCGTCGTTTACGAAAACGAAACCTGCGGCGATAGCTTCCGAAGCCGCCGAACGCGAAAGGTCAAAGGCGGCGGAGACGATATTGTCAAGCCGCGGCGAAGCTACTGTATCGCGCTTTTCCTCCGTGCGTACAGCGGGCGCACGCAGTGCGCCTATCGGCAATATCTGCGTTTCCATCGGGCAGTTTCCCGCTTTGTCGAAGCTATCGGCGAGGAAAACCGCCGTCTGCGGCACGGTGATTATATCTGCGCCTTCTTGGCAGACGATGATGTCACCAACGGTTTCGCGCTTTATGCCGAGTGCCATCAGCGAGCCGAGATAATCTCTGTGAGAGAGCGCCCTCGCGGGATTTCTGTTTGCTGCGCGTACGATAACGATAGGGAAGTCCTCCTCGGAGAAGCAATCGCGCAGGCTCTCGGCATAGTCGGGCAGGATAAAGCAGATTTTTCTTTCCGCACCGTCGTACCCGCCGAAAAGCTCATATCGCGCCCGTTCCTTTTTGCAGACCGAAACGGCTGCCGCACATGAAGCGGCATCGAGAAAGGAAGTATATGCGGCGCAGTAATTTTCCGCAGATTCTCTTATTTTATCGAGAATTCTTGCGCGCAGAAGCCCGTCGTCTGTCATCAGAGTTTTACCGTTTCGCCTGCGGGAATCTTCAGCGGTTCCTTGTCGCAGGAAACCCAGAGGTCGATAGCCGTCGGGTTGCGGATGACCTTTTCGTCGGCGGAAATCTGAATCTGCGAGATTGCATTTTTATAGTCCACTACCTCTATATTTGTGGCAAACCATATGCTTTCGGAATGCTCGGCGAGCTTTTGGCAGACCGTATCGATAAGCTCCCAGTTATTGTCGTTCTGCGGGCGGAATTCATAGCTGTGACCCCAGATGTAGAGCAGAGAACCGACGCGCCACGGCGCTTTTGTTATGTTGTGAATGAGCTGATCGACATTCGGCATACACTGATTGTGATGATTTGTCGGTCGCCATGTCATGAAATTCTCGGGGAAGAGGAATGATGATGTGGGCTCTACCGCGCGGCTGTATACAAGTCCGGCGACCCTCATGGCATTGAGCGTGTCATCGCTCCATGTGCCGAAGGGAAAAGCAAGACCGCGGACAATCTGACCGCTTGCCTTTTCGAGTGTGAGACGGCAGTTCATCAGCTCGTCATACTGCGCCTTCGGTGTGAGAAATTCGAGATGCGGGTGCGTCACAGTATGGCAGGCTATTTCATGTCCCGCGTAGACTGTGGGCACATCCTTTGCCTGAAGCCAGTTGTTCGGGTTGTCAAATGAGCCTGAAATAAGGTTGAATGTGCCTTTTATGCCGTATTTATTGAATATCTCGATAAGCTTAAGGTCGGTATCGGGACCGTCGTCATAGCTCATTGTAACGATATGCTGTTTTCCGTCTTTGAATCTGTCTGTTCTTATCATTTTGATTACCTCTCTTTTTAAAAAAGAAATTAAATTCGCAATTATGATAAGTATATCACAAAAAGAACGAAAATGCAATGCTTATTTGGAAGTTTTAAAGTTGTTAATTATTTTTGAATAGGCTTGACATTGCGCCGCAAAAGGGGTAAAATAACAGGCGAAATATAAATTCAGGGAGGAAATGCTATTATGGCTATTTCGGGAAAAAGAATGTATTCCATGCTGGAAAAGCTTGGATTTGTAAGACTTTCCACCTTTGACGGCGAGAAAAAAGGCGCTGAGATTATCTCGGATGAGATAAAAGCGATAACGGGAAACGAACCGAAAATCGAAAAATTCATGGCGCCGAGATATGAGATAAAAAAGGTGAAATTTGAGATAACGGAGCCTTTCTGCAAAGAAATCGAAGCGACAGGCTACGGCTTCTCGGGCAATGCCGCCAAGGACGGGCTTGAAGCCGATTTTAAATATATCGAGGGTTTTGACGATATCGACCTCGCAGATGTAAAGGGCAAGATAGTCCTTATCGCGGGCGGCGTCGGTTATTCTTCATATGAAAAGCTCGTGAAAGCGGGTGTCGTCGGTTTTGTCTGCACATGCGGCACATTCCTTGATAAGGATGAGGAAACCGATATGGACGAGCGTATGCTCCGCGCAAAGCATCTCGAAGCAGGGCAGATTCCGGGCGTATGCATCAAGATAAAGGACGCGCTCGAGCTTGTTCCCATGCATCCGACAAAGGCAAAAATCACTCTTGAGCAGGAAGAAGGCGAGGCGGAATCGCAGAATATAGTTTATGATGTTGTCGGAGAGAAATATCCCGAGGAGGTCGTGGTCTATACGGCGCACTATGATTCCGTGGTGTTCTCCGAGGGTTATTTTGATAATTCGTCGGGCAGCGCGATGCTTCTAGAGCTTCTCCGCCACTATACGGAGAACGCGCCGAAGCGTACGGTTCGCTTCATCTGGTGTGGCTCGGAGGAGCGCGGACTTCTCGGAAGCAAGGCATATATCGCCGCTCACGAAGCCGAGCTTGAAAAAATCCGTCTCTGCATAAATATAGATATGGCAGGTCCTATCCTCGGCAGAGATGCCGCCGTCGTCACGGGCGAAGAGAGCCTCTGCCATGCGATAACTTACCTCTATAAGGAACTCGGTTATCCCATGAGCGTAAATCAGGATATCTATTCTTCGGATTCCATTCCTTTTGCCGATAAGGGCATCCCTGGCGTAAACTTTATGCGTCGCGCCGCCGCAGGCTCCTCGCAGATACATTGCCGCCACGATGTGATATCTATTCTTTCCGGCGAGAGCCTTGAGCGCACGGCAAACTTTGTCGCCACATTCTCGGATAAGGTTGTGAACGCCGCTTTCTTCCCGATAGACAAAAAGGTGCCTGACAACATCGTTGAGAAAGTCGACAAATACCTGATGAAAAAGAAATAATACAAAAGTATAATATGCGAAAAAGCCTCTTCCCGCCAAGGGAAAAGGCTTTTTCACAAAAAGGAAGATAAAATGCTGGAGCTACTTGATAAGAAAGATTTTGACAAGGTCTATGCCATAATGGAGGCGAGCTTTCCCGAGACGGAATTTCGCCCGAGAGAGGAGCAGTATGCGCTCTTTGCTGACCCTGCATATCGCATTTTTACCTGCCGCAGGGAGGAAAAAATCGCGGGATTTTTTGCCGTATGGGATTTTCCCGAGGTGCTTTACATAGAGCATTTTGCCGTGGACGGGAGACTTCGCGGAAGCGGTCTCGGCGCAGCTATGCTCGGCGAGCTGAAAGCAATTTCGGAGAAGCCGATATGCTTTGAGGTGGAACCGCCCGAGACAGAAATCGCGCGGCGGCGCATCGGCTTCTATGAGAGAAACGGATTTTTTCTCAATCCGTATCCGTATATGCAGCCGCCTATCTCGGCAGGTCGCGATGCTATACCTCTGCTTATAATGACCGGCGACGGCTGCATCGACAAGGCGACATTTGAGAAAATAAAGCAGCTGCTGTACACGAGAGTATATAAATATACAGGCGTATAATATAACTATACAATTGTATAAAATAACCGAAAAGGAAGCCACCGGCTTCCTTTTCGGTTATTTTATCATTAAAATTCAAATTTTGCGCCGTCGTATGAGAGGAGAAGACCGTTTGCGTCGGCTACCGGCTTCATATCGTCGTAGCAGGCGTTTGTTCCGTTGTGAGAAAAGTGGTTTATGCAGAAAAGCGTGCTTTCGGTTGCTGCACCTATCTCAAAGAGGCGCTTTCTTACCTCAAGATTTCGGTCTATAAACATATGCCCGTGATAGCGGACGGCCTTGCAGCCCTCTGTGCAGTCGAGCGAAACATACGAGAGCTTCACGCCGCTTTTCTCGAGATAATCCCATGTTTCATCCGGGAAGATGTCCGTATCGTGCGCATAGAGCAGGGCTTTGCCGTCTTTCTCGATGAGGTAGATATAGGGATGCTCTGTGCCGTGATATGCACGCAGTGCAGTTACGGTATAGCCCTCGATTTCGGTTGGCTTATACGCTTGTATAAAACTGTAATTTACCGCATTACAGCCGGATTTCGGGACATTCAGGAAGAATGCGCCCGCGTGCTCGGCGTAGTCCTTGTAGACATCTTCGGAGCCGTAGATTGTGAGTGCGGGAGCACCGTCGATATGGGCAAAGCCCGCGCGGCGGTTTGTCATTTCCGAGAGATAGCAGTGATCCTCGTGAACATGGGTTATCAGCAGGGTGGAGATATCGGAAAAATCGATTCCGTGGCGAAGCTCGTGCATATATGAGTCGGCAGGGAAGTCGATGAGAATTTTCCCGTCTATCAGCGCCTGCGAGCGCGTGCGGATATTTTTCCCGCCGAGCGCTCTTGCGCGATTGCAGTTGTCGCATTTGCAGAAGATGGCAGGGATTCCCTCTGCCGCGGCTGTGCCGAGATATTTGATTTTCATGGTTTTTCTCCTTTATATTATATCTGAAATGAAATGCTTTACCTCTCTGCGCGAGCGCAGGGTGATTATGTCGGCGGTTTTGCAAGCCGAGAGCCGTTCTTTGATTTTCGGCAGGTTTTTCTTTTTGAAATTCCATATGTACGAGAGAAACTCTCTGTCTATCTTCTCGGGGCAGCCCTCCGCCATATCGGGACGCGTTTTTCTGCGGTAGCGGAGCACGCGGCGCATCGCACCGAAAAGGCAGGCGAGGCGCGGGAAATCGAGGAAAATCACCGTATCGCATTTTGCAAGGCGCATCGGCAGAGTGCGGGAATAGTTTCCGTCTATTATCCACCGCGGCTTTTCCAGTTCCGCCGCGAGCCGCGCATCGAAATCCTCTCTGTCGGACTCTATCCAGCCCGCCTGCCACCAGAGCTTATCGAGATGGACGAGCGGAAGTCCCGTTTTTACCGAAAGCTCAAAGGCAAGCGTCGATTTGCCGGCACCGGGCGAGCCGATGATAAGAACCTTTTCCATAGTGCACATCCTGCTTTTTTACCCATATGATATCATAAAAAATCCATTCCGTCAATGCTTTTTACAATAAAAAAGGACGGTATTTTTCTGCCGCCGCGAGGATAATATACATCTGTATAAAAGTACAGGCACGGCGGGGAAACCCTTGCTGCGCCTGTACTTTTATCAAAAATAAAAACTTAAGGAGAAACTTTGCTTATCATATTGCCTTCGGCTCTTCGCCTGCGGGGACAGGGCAGGTATAGCCCTTTGCCGTGGCTTTTTCAAATTCGGCTTTCGCCGATGCGAGCGTTTCGGGTGAGGATAAAAGGTCTATTGCCGTCGCGGCGAGCACCTTGCCCGCGCAGAGAACTGCCTTGTGACCTATTTCCGTTTTACCGCAGGAGACTATCTGCCATGAGTGCCCGGGAGTGGCATTCGGATATGATGCGACATGTATCTGCACCGTCGGTGTCTGCCAGCTTACATCGCCGACATCCGTCGAGCCTGGAGAGAACGCCGCATCTCCGCCGTAATAAGGGCAGAGGAAGGAATTCATGCTGTGACCTGCGGATTTCTGCATTGCTTCCACAGCTTCCTTTATCGCCTTATCGTATTCCGCGCCGGTGCCGCAGGCTTCCGAAGAAAGCCCTGCCGCGAGCTTATCCGCATAGTCAAGCTCGGCTTGCGTATACTTTGGCGTGCCTGTCTCTGCGAAATTATCGTATGCCAGCTTTTCGAGCGTGTGATTTGATATCGTATCCGCCGTGCCGTCGATGAAAACCTTTTCAAAGGCGGTCTCCGTCATCAGTGCCGCGCCCTCGGCTATCTTGTCCACGCGCTTTGCGAGAGCGACAGCCTCGTTCACATGGGGCGAACGCACCATATAGAGCACCGCGGCATGTGGCTGAACTACATTTGGTGAAAGCCCGCCGCCGTCGGTTATCGCGTAGTGAATGCGCGCGTTGTCCTTCATATGCTCACGCAGAAACTGAACGCCGACATTCATCAGCTCCACCGCGTCGAGCGCACTTCTGCCTTCTGCCGGATTGCCTGCCGCGTGCGCCGCCTTGCCCTTGAACTTATAGAGCACTTGAATGCAGGCATTGCAACCGCCTGTTACAACCTCATTACAGTCGCTTGGGTGCCATGTCAGCGCCGCATCGAGAGAACGCCATATATTTTCTCTTGCCATGAATGCCTTGGATGCGCCGCCCTCTTCACCGGGACAGCCGAAAAATATGACTGTGCCGTCCTTTCCGGTTTTTTTAAGCCAGCATTTTACGGCATAAGCCGCGGCGAGCGAACCCGCACCGAGCATATTATGCCCGCAGCCGTGACCGCAACCGTCGGTTACAAGTTCCTTTTGCTCGCAGAGACCGCCGACCTGCGAAAGACCGGAGAGTGCGTCAAATTCCGCGAGTATTCCGATGACGGGCTTGCCGCTTCCGTATGTGCCGGTGAAGGCGGTTTTTATGCCGCAGATGTTTTCTTCCGTTTCAAAACCGAGCTTTTTGAGCATATCTGCATAGAGCGCGGCTGATTTGTATTCCTTGAGCGAAAGCTCCGCATATTCCCATATTTTATCGCTTACTTCGGTAAAAAGAGAAGCATTTTCGTCTATTTTTCCGAGTGCATATTCTTTGATTTTTTCCATCTTTACAGCACCTTACTGAGAAATTCCTTTGTTCTGGGGTTCCGGGGATTGCCGAAAATTTCGTTGGGTGAGCCCTGCTCCGCGATGATACCGTCATCCATGAAGATGACTCTGTCTGATATCTCGCGTGCAAATCCCATTTCGTGCGTTACGATAACGCTTGTCATGCCGCTCTTCACGAGGTCCTTGATAACATCGAGAACCTCTCCTACCATTTCGGGGTCGAGCGCGGAGGTCGGCTCGTCGAAGAGCATTACATCAGGCTCCATCGCGAGCGCGCGGATGATGGCGATACGCTGTTTCTGACCGCCCGAGAGGGTTGAGGGATAGACATCTGCCTTATCCTGAAGCCCGATTCTCGCGAGCAGTTCCATCGCTTTTGCCTCTGCCTTTGCGCGAACCTCTGCGGGCGCATCGGGAAGCGGAAGCGGCGCTTTCTTTTCTTTTGTGAAAATATTGGAGAGTGCGATTATTCTGTTTTTGCGTTTTGTTTTTTTGTAGTTGGATATGCCGATTTTTACAGGGGCAAACATGATGTTTTCCTTGACGGATTTATTGCCGAAAAGATTGAACTGCTGGAAAACCATGCCCATTTTTCTGCGGGCGAGGTTGATATCTATGCTGTTTTCGGCGAATGTCTTTTTCATCAGGCGACGGTAAGCCTTGCCCTCGGCATTATGCTTTTCCCGAAGGAGATCCTCTTTCTTTATCTTAACTATTGCATCGGCGTCGCTCATGCCGGCGGCTATGAGCTTGGCATATGTTTTGGAGGCGCGGATGATATCAAAATGCAGATAGGGGTCAACGGGAGTGAGCAGCTTGCCCTCCATCCATACTTCTCCGAAAGTCGGATGCTCGAGCAGGTTCATGCAACGCAGAAGCGTGCTTTTTCCCGAGCCGGAGGGACCTATGATTGATATCGCTTCGCCCTGATTTATCTCTGTGGAAATGCCCTTGAGCACATGGAGCGAATCAAAATCCTTGAAAACATTTTTTATCTCAAGCATGGGATTTCATCCTCCTTTCGAAGACTTTGAGTATTTTGGAAAGAATGAATGTCAGCACGAAGTAAATCACGCCGACTATCATCAGGGTAGGCAGAGAATTGTGCGTAACGCCGACGATATTCTTATATACCGTCATCAGCTCGCCGACAAAGAATGTGGAGGCAAGCGAGGTTTCCTTGATTACCGTGATAAATTCATTGCCGAGCGCGGGGAGGATATTTTTTATCGCCTGCGGGAGGACGATGCATTTCATCGTCACGCCCTGCGTAAGACCGAGACTGCGGGAGGCTTCTGTCTGACCCTTGTCCACGGATTCTATGCCCGAGCGGATTATCTCGGAAACATAAGCCGCGCTGTTGATAACGAGAGCTATCGCGACGCAGGTGAAAGCCATGAGTTGCGCGTCTACCTGATTGAGCGAGGGAAAGAACATCGGCACGATGAAGTAGCCTATGTAAAGCTGAAGCAGGGTAGGCGTTCCGCGGACTATCTCGACAAAAGCCGTGATGATGCCGCGAAGCGCCCTGAAGCGCGACATTTTTCCGATGGAGAGAAGCGAGCCTATGAGCGTACCGCCGACGACGGTTATTATCGAGAGAACCAGCGTATAGCCGATGCCTTTTACGAGAAAGACATACCAGTATTTCGCGAATATGGTTCCCATATCCTTTATAATATCAAGAAAATTCAAAAGTTTTCCTCCTTAAATTTACCCTTAAAGCCGCCCCAACCTACGGTTGAGGCGGCTGTTATTTTAAATTTTTGTTATTCGGTTATCTTGTTTCCGTTGTCGTCATAACCGAGCTCGTCCTTTGTCTTGATGCCTGAATAGATCTGGCAGGCTTCGTACCAGCCGTCATATAAGCCGGCATCCATTGCCTTTGCGAGAGCGGCATTTACCTTTTCCCAAAGCTCGCTGTTGTTCTTGCTTACAAGAATGACATTGTTCTTGTATTTCTCTTCGATTTCAAATTCAAAGCCGGAGAAATCAATCGAGTCCTTGTTATCTGCGATGAACGCGTCACCGTTGCCCTTTGCAACTGCGAGAGCATCGATATTACCTGTCTTGAGTGCCGTAACA
This sequence comes from uncultured Ruminococcus sp., assembly GCA_905202255.1. Lineage (GTDB taxonomy): Bacteria > Bacillota > Clostridia > Oscillospirales > CAG-272 > Apopatosoma. Next base: position 5,739 of record CAJKRH010000019.1, on the reverse strand, counting down.
AGATCATTGAGGTTGTCCATCTTGACTATCTGAGCGCCTGCGGGAACGAGCTGTTCCGTTACGAGAAGCTCCTGAAGAGAGCCGCCCTGAGCGCCTACCTTGAGTCCGCTGAAATCCGATGTTTTTGTGAGCTTGCCTGCGTTAGCTTTTTTTGTGATTACAAACTGCTTTGTTTCGTTTTCACCTGCTTTGTACCAATCGGTGATAAGGAATGTTTCGGCACGCTCTGCTGTCCATGAGAAGCCCGAGATGGCGAGGTCTGCACTGCCTGTCTTGACTGCTGCCATGCATGCGTCAAAGCTCATCGGCTTGATAACGAGCTTCATGCCGAGCTCTTTTGCGATGTAGTTTGCAAGAAGAATATCGAAGCCTACATACTGGTCCTGACCGCTCTTTGCGATGTCCACAAACTCCATGGGAGCGAAGTCGGGAGATGTTGCAACTGTGAGTGTGGGGAGACTGCTGTCTGTCTGCTTGTACTGATTAAGATATTTGGTGTATGCCGCATCGAGCGACTCCTCTGTCTTACCGCATGCGGTCATAGCGAGGCAGCCGAAAATAAAAGCGACTGCAAAAAGAATGGCGAAAAGTTTTTTCATTGTGTTGTTCCTCCGTAAATTTGGGTTGGTTTTGTTTACGGGCTTATCATACACCTTTTCTATCGATTTGTCAACCGCTTTTTGAATATTTATTTAAAAAATCTTGAAAAATACGCATATTTTCTTGAAAATTGCATATTTTATCGCATAAATCTTGATTTTATGCAAAAAAGTCCGCGATTTTGCATACCGTACCCGCTCCGAGAATGAGAATAATATCATTTTCGCCTGCGAGAGCGCGGAGCATCTCGGCGCATTTTGTATAATTTTCCGCATAATATCCGTTCTTTATGCATTTTGCCATAGCCTGCGAGGAGATGCCGAGAGTGTCGGTTTCGCGCGCCGCATATACGTCGAGCATCACGGTGGCGTCGGCTTCCGACAGCGCGGCTATGAAATCGTCATAGAGCGCGTATGTCCGCGAATATGTATGCGGTTCAAAAGCGCATATCACTCTGCCGGAGCAGATTCCGCGCGCGCAGGCGATGGTTGCCGCTATCTCGGCGGGGTGATGCGCGTAGTCTATGTATATATCCGCGCCGCCGATGCTTCCTTTATATTCAAAGCGACGGGAAATGCCGGAGAATGACGAAACGCCCGCGGATATTTCTTCGTATGTCAGAGAGTGCATATCGCCTGAGGCACAGGCGGCGAGCGCATTATAAATATTATGCGCACCCGGGACAGAGAGGGAAATATCGGCTATCTTCCGCGCTCCGCGCATGACGGAAAAGGAAGCTTTTCCTTTATTATATGCGATGTTATCGGCGCGATAGTCGAGATTCTCTCCCGTTATGCCGAATGTGACGCGATGAGTGCAGGCGGCTGTCGCCGCGAGGGTATTTTCATCGTCGCCGTTCACGAGAGCAGCGCCGCTGCCATTTACTGCGATATCGGCGTATTTTGCAAAGGAAGCTTTTATCTGCTCAATGCCCGAAAAATAGTCGGTATGGTCAAGTCCGATATTGAGTATCACGGCGAGCGTAGGGAAAAAGTGCAGGAAAGAATCCATATATTCGCACGCCTCGAAAATGAAAAAGTCCTTGCCGCCTAATCTGTAGGCGCCGTTCATATCGCTCATCTCCGCGCCGGAAACGACGGTCGGATTTTTTCCTGCCGAGAGAAAAAGATGCGAAATCATGCCCGTGGCACTCGATTTGCCGTGCATGCCGGCAACGCCGATTCTCGTACGGTAGTTTTTCATGATATCGCCGAGGAGCGTCGCCCTGTATATAATAGGAAGATTTTTGCGCTTTGCCATTGAAAGCTCGGGATTGTCGGCATGTATGGCACCTGTATATACCACGGCATCATAGCCCTCGATATTCTTTTCATCATGCCGCGGGAAAACGGGAATATCTGCGGCTTTCAGTTTATCTGTGAGCGCACTTTCGGCTCTGTCCGAGCCTGCGACATCGTAACCTGCCTCCTTGCAGATAAAGGCAAGAGAGGACATACTTATCCCGCCTATCCCTATGAAGAATATTTTTTTTGCATTGCCGAGGCAATCTATCTTATGCAAGCTCATGGGAAAATCTCCTCAGAAATCGCCCGAAAGCGATGTTTTTTTCGGATTTGTTAAAATATTTATTACTTCTAATTTGTATAATGTTCACATTTGCGCTGTATAATAGAGCCATAGACAAAAAGTTCCAACTTGGAGGTTTAAAAAATGATCATCACAGATGTAAAAATCAGAAAAACTTTTGAAGAAGGCCCTATGAAGGCTATAGTATCCGTTACATTCGATAACGAGCTTGCGCTTCATGATATCAAAGTCATAAATGCTCGTGAAAAGCTCTTCGTTGTTATGCCCAGCAGAAAGAATCCCGACGGTACCTTCAGAGATATCGTTCATCCCATCAATGCCACGGCAAGACAGAACCTCGAATCAGCCGTTATCGCCGCTTATAATGAGTACCTCGCTACAGAGGCTCTCGAAAAATCCGAGGCAGGCTCAGCCGCAGATACCCTTGCATACTGATATATACCGGATAATCGCTCCGAAGGCGCAAGCCTTCGGAGCATTTTGTTTATCAGTATCCGAATTTTCCGCTGAGACTGTCATCGTTTTCTATCCAGTCCGATACGCGATATACCGTGAAGTCTGTCGGCGTATTACGGACGATGACGGTTTCGATACCCGCATTTATCACCTGACGCTTGCACATCATGCATGAGCAGGTATCGGGAACAAGCTCACCCGTTTTCGCGTCCTCGCAAGCCATATAGAGCGTGGCACCGAGCATCTGATCGCGCGCGGCGGAAATGATGGCGTTTGCCTCCGCATGGACACTGCGACACATTTCATAGCGTTCGCCGCGGGGAATATTCATCGCGTCGCGCATGCAGTAATTGAGGTCGTTGCAGTTTTTGCGTCCTCTCGGCGCGCCGTTGTAGCCTGTCGAGATAATGACATCGTTTTTCACTATTATCGCGCCGTAACGCTTACGCAGGCAGGTGCTTCTCTTTGACACTGTCTGCGCAATATCGAGATAATAATTTTCCTTGCTTGTTCTTTCCATCATTTTTCATCTCCTTTGTTTTTTATACTTTCAAATATGTTCCACGGGAAGATTTCCGGCGGGCTCGCACGGAAAATATGCTCGCTTTCCGAAACGGGAAAATCCGCCTCGTATGACCAGAGCGCGAGAGGTGCTTTTGCTTTGCTTCCGTATTTTCCGTCGCCGACTATCGGGAAGCCCATATTCGCGAGCTGTGCACGAATCTGATGCGTCCGCCCTGTGAAAAGACGCACATCAAGAAGGGAATATTCTGTGCCGCCGGAAAATACTGTCTCTTTTTGAGTATATTCCAGAACTGCTTTTTTTGCGCCTTTTACCGAACTTTCGACAATTGCGCTTTTTCCCGAATATTTATCGAAAATGAGAAAATCCTCAAGCCTTGCCGCACTTTTTTCAGGCTTTCCCGCAACTACGGCAAAGTATCGCTTGATAAAGCATCCGTCGGCGGCGATTTTCGCAAACTTTGCCGCGGCGGCGGAATTTTTTGCATACAGCATGACGCCGCCTGTCACCTTGTCAAGCCTGTGAACGGGAAAAATGTCGCTTCCTGTCTGCTTCTTCAGCAGTGCAGTCATGTCTTCGCCGCCGCTGTTGTCGCTCTGAGAAGAAATGCCCGCAGGCTTGACGGCGACGATGAAATTTTTATTTTGAAAAAGAATATCAATCATGATCAGAGCGAGAGCAAGTATTCCGCTATCGCATGGGCGAGCAGGGCGTGTCCCGCATCGTTGAAATGAAGCCCGTCGGGCATATATTTTTCGCGCGTAGCGGCGTTGCTCGGATCGAGCGCGAGTTTTTCCGCCATGCGGCAGACCGGAACGCCGAAGCGCGCGCCGCTTTCCTCTATGATTTTCACATAGCCGGAGAGGGGAAGCGCATCCGGCTTTTTCATCGGGCGCGATGAGGGAATGTCATCTGTGTGCCTGTCGATAAAGCAGTGTGCGGGAGTGAAAAACACTATCTGTGCCTTCGGGAATGTATTTATCAGGAAATTCATGAGAAAATTCACGCCGCCGCAGAATGTAGCGGGAGTTTTATCCGCCTGAGTGCCTATCGGCGCGTCGCCGTGGATATAGTCGTTCACGCCGCCGAAAACGACGATGATATCGGATTCGGGCGCGATATCGTAAACTCTGCCGCAGAAGCAGAGGTCATGGCGCGGCTTCTCGGAAGGCACGCTCTGGTGCGCTATCCGCGTTCCGCCGACGCCGTAATTATGTACCGTAGTTCCGTATTCTCTTGCTATAACATTGTCAAAGCGGCAGTTTGCCCTGTCCTCTACCATATATCCCTCGGTTATGCTGTCGCCAAGAAAGCTGATTACTTTATTTTTTATTTCCATTTAACTACCTTCTGTAAAAGAATATTATTATATATAATACCATATAAAGCCCCGCAAGTCAATAAAAAGTACTTTTTATCATGCTTTTTCTCAAAAAACTCTTGACAAGTAAACGCGCGTTTACTATAATTGATATGCGGAGGTGCAGGGGAGCGCATTTCCGACAGAAATAAACATAAGGAGAAAGAAAATGAAATATATACTCAGCGAAAAATATTCGTCGCCCGAGCTTATGGCGAAAATAATGGGACCGAACCCGATAAAGCTGGAGGAGGAGCTTCTGCTCGACTGCAAAATTCCGCGCGGAGCAACCGTCTGCGACCTCGGAAGCGGACACGGACTGACCTCGGTTTTCATGGTTAAGGAATACGGCTTTCGCGTTTATGCCGCCGACCTATGGAGCGACCCTGCGGAGAATGCGGAGTTTTTCCGCAGTCAGGGACTTTCGGAAAGCGAGATAATCCCCGTCAAGGCAGATGCGACGGATATGCCGTTTGAAAAGGAGTTTTTCGATGCTCTTGTATGCACGGATTCATATAATTATTTCGGGCGCGATAAGAGCTTTCTCGATTGTAAGCTACTGCCTTATATAAAAAGCGGCGGCTACATCTATCTTGCCATCACGGGCATGAAAAAGGATATCCACGACAATATCCCGAGCGAGCTTCTGCTCTCATGGACTCCGGAACAGCTTGATTATATCCACGATGCGGCATACTGGAGTGATATCTTTTCGGCTTGCCGCGGTGCGCGTCTGCTTGAGCTTTCGGAGATGGAATCAAATGAGGAGGTCTGGGCGGACTGGCTCGCGCAGGAAAATGAATATGCCGTCGGCGACAGAAAGACGATGGAAGCCGGCGGAGGGAAGTATCTGAACTTTATAAAGGCGGTTTTAAGAAAAGAATAATTTTGGGAATGCTAAAAAAGTGCAGACCGAAAAAGTGAAATGGTAAATGTTTTTATCGGATAAAGACATTTATGAAAGCTTAAATTTTTCGGTAACATCTATTTAAATGTAGGCATGCAATCCGCAAGCGGATTTCCTGCGTTTTATTATATTCACTTTTTCTCTCGCCGAAATCCGTCTCTGCCGTACGGATGTACGGCGACGAAACGGATATTCGACGATTCTGCGCATTTTTATCTATCCCCAAATTGTGGATGCTAAAAAAGTGCAGGGCGGAAAAGTATTTTTTACTGTAAAAACAGATAAAAGCATTTTTGGTATAGCCTTCTCCTGCGGGAGAAGGGGGACCGCGATAGCGGTGGATGA
>CAJKRH010000018.1 GCA_905202255.1 uncultured Ruminococcus sp. | reverse complement strand
TTCGCATATGTGTCAATCCCCTTGAATGCGGCACCTTTTGAAAAAGGTGCACGAAAACTTTTGTGTGGCGGGCGAAAACTTTAATGGGCATAAAAGTACCTCACCATGCAAAAAAGCGGTTGCCGCCACAGCGACAACCGCTTTTCATATTATTTTGTTCCTGTCAGTATGTGAAAGACCTCGCTCGCAAGGAGCATGCCTGCCGTCGGCGGCACAAAAGATATGCTCCCCGGCACCTGCCTTTTATTCTCGGGAAGCTCTATCTTCCCTTCATAGTCGGCATGCGGCTTTCGCGGCTCTTCCTTAGAATAGACCACGCGGAGCTTTTTTATCCCCGCCGCTCTCAGCTTACCTCGCATAACCTTGGCAAGCGGGCATACGGAGGTTTTGTAAATATCCGTTATCTCCAGCATCTCGGGATGGAGCTTATTACCCGTTCCCATACAGCTGACTATCGGTATTCCCGCTTCATTCGCGCGTCTTATCAACTCAAATTTTGCCGAAACGGTATCTATCGCATCGACGATGCAGTCAAAGCGCGATATATCAAAGCTTTCCGCCGTTTCCGGCAGATAAAACATATTGCGCACTTCGATGTCGGCATTCGGGTCGATGTCGAGCGCACGGCGCTTCATAACCTCGGTTTTCATCTCGCCTATCGTAGATGAAAGCGCGACAAGCTGGCGATTGAGATTCGAAACCGAAACGGTATCGTTATCCACAAATGTGATATGCCCCACGCCCATGCGCACAAGCGCTTCCGCGCAGAACGAACCGACACCGCCTATGCCGAAAAGCGCAACACGCGCGTTTTTCAGCTTTTCAAGCGCATTGTCACCTATGAGATAAGCCTCTCTTATGCGGCGCTCGTCCATTATATCTCGCCCTTCTTTATCTTGCCTGCGAGCTTATAACGCATATCGTTTGAAAGAATGCGCTTGCGCAGGCGGATGCTTTTCGGCGTGACCTCGATAAGCTCATCATCCGCGATAAATTCTATAGCCTCTTCAAGGCTCATTATTCTCGGCGGAACGAGGCGGAGCGCTTCGTCGGCGCCCGAGCTTCTTATAGCCGTCAGGTGCTTATTCTTGCAGACATTTACAGCGATATCGCCCGACTTCGGGTTTTCGCCGACGATCATACCCTCATAAACAGGGCACTGATTGCTGATGAACATAACGCCTCTGTCCTGCGCATTGAAAACGCCGTAGGATGTGGATTCGCCCGCTTCGCTCGCCACAAGCGAACCTGTGAAGCGGCGTGTGATATCGCCCTTATAAGGCTGATATCCGTCAAAAACGGAGTTCATCGTGCCCTCGCCGCGTGTATCTGTGAGAAATTCGCTTCTGTAGCCGAAAAGGCATCTCGAAGGAATGACATATTCGAGTCTCATTCTGCTGCCTACGGGAGCCATATTGACAAGCTCGCCCTTGCGCGCACCGAGCTTTTCCATGACAGCACCGCAGCTGTCCTCGGGGACATCTATCTCCACGCGCTCCATCGGCTCACAGCGCACACCGTCGATCTCGTGATAGAGCACGCGCGGCGTGGAAACGCAAAGCTCAAAGCCCTCGCGGCGCATTGTTTCTATAAGTATGGAGAGGTGCATTTCGCCTCTGCCGGCAACCTTGAAGCAGTCTGTTGTCTCGCCGTCGGAAACGCGGAGCGAAACATCCTTGAGCAGTTCCTTATAGAGACGCTCGCGGAGCTGACGGGAGGTGACATATTTGCCCTCCTTGCCTGCAAACGGGCTGTCGTTTACGGAGAAGGTCATTTCTATCGTCGGCTCGCTCACCTTGACAAATTCGAGCGGCTCGGGACAGTCGACGGATGTCACCGTATCGCCTATCGTGATGTTTTCCGCGCCGGAGAAGCAGATGATATCGCCTACCTTCGCCTCGGTAACGGGAATGCGGCGCAGACCGTCTATCTGGCTGATGCTGACTATCTTGGTTTTCTTGGGCGGATTCTCCTTGTCATGATAATTGCATATCATGGCTTCCTGATTCTGGCGGATAACGCCGCGCTCTATTCTGCCTATGCCTATTCTGCCGACATAATCATTGTAGTCGATAGAGGAAACGAGCAGCTGGAGAGGTCCGTTTTCGTCGCCCTCCGGCGCGGGGATATAATCAAGTATCGTATCGAAAAGCGGCTTCAGGTCTTTGCCCGGCTCATAGGGAGAGAAGGAAGCCGTGCCCGCTCTGCCCGAGCACCAGAGCACAGGTCCGTCGAGCTGTTCATCGGAAGCATTCAGCTCGAGCAGAAGCTCCAGTATCTCATCGCCGACCTCGTCGAGACGGGCATCGGGGCGGTCTATCTTGTTTACGACTACGATGACGGGATGACCGAGTTCAAGCGCACGCTGAAGCACAAAGCGCGTCTGCGGCATGGGTCCCTCTGCCGCGTCAACGAGAAGAATAACGCCGTTTACCATTTTCAGTATGCGTTCAACCTCGCCGCTGAAGTCCGCGTGTCCGGGTGTGTCGACTATGTTTATCTTCACGCCGTTGTAGTGAACGGCTGTGTTCTTTGCGAGTATTGTGATGCCGCGTTCGCGCTCCAGAGCGTTGGAGTCCATAACGCGCTCCTCTGTCGCCTGATTTTCTCTGTAAATGCCGCCCTGACGGAGCATTTCATCTACGAGCGTTGTCTTGCCGTGGTCGACATGAGCAATTATCGCCACATTTCGAAGGTCATTTCTTATCACGGTTTCTATCCTGCCTTTATTTAAAATTTTCATGATTTTCACAAATGGTTATTATAGCACAATTCACTGAAAATGTCTATATATTTTGTGTAGTTTTTTCAAAAAAATCTCCGTAAAAGGCGATTTTTGCCGTTTTACGGAGAAAATTTTTCAGCTGACGCGCGCTCCGAAAGGAAGAAGCGCTATTTTCATGAGCTTGAAGCACTGCTTGCCAAAGGGAATACCGATTATCGTGATGCAGAAGATTACGCCCAGCACAAGATAAGAGAGAGCCGCCTCCCAGCCGAAGAATATGAGCCAGAGGATATTGGCTATCGGATGAGCATCAAAATTCGTGTCCATTATTTTGCCGACGGGCGTGAGACATGCCGTGCCTATCTTAAAGCACTGCGTGCCGAAGGGTATGCCGATTATCGTGATACACAGAATCAGCCCCATGAGCCACCAGCCGAGTGCCGATTCGATTCCTATGAGAAGAAACCATATTATATTGCCTATTGTTTTCATAAAATTAACCTCCGAAATCAAATATACAAAGTAAAAAGTCTTTATCCAGCGCGAGGATCTCGCGCATATTGCGGAATGTCTGCCCGCGATAGCCGCGCAGAGCCGCATCCGCACCGACGGCGTCCATGCCGAAGCTGCGCGCTATATGGAGTGCGCGGTAGAGATGATATCTCTGCGTGACGATGACGGCTCGGTCTATGCCGAAAAGCTTCTTTGCGCGGGAGACCGTCTCGTATGTGGAAAATCCGCTGTAATCGAGAAGGATATCCTCATCGGGAATTCCGCTTTCGAGTGCATATCGCCGCATTGCGCCGACTTCGTTGTAGTCGTCGCTCTGATAGTCGCCCGAGAGGAGAAGCTTGCTTACCTTGCCGCTTTTATAGAGCGATACGGCGGTTTTCATCCTGTCCTCGAGCATATGCGACAGCCTGCCGTTTACTACCGAGGCACCGAGCACTATGGCGTATTCATAGCCCTCGGGCGTATCATCGGCGCTGTATACCATTCCGTTTGTTTCGAGGAATATCCCCGCCGGCGGCAAAAGCACGAGAAGAGCCAGTACGGCAAGCACTATCATGGCTATGGTTAAGTATTTTTTCTTTTTCATAGCGTCTGCGCACGCATATCTATATTATGCTTGAAATTCAGCAACATTCTGCTGTATTCGGCTTCCATGAGCGGACTCGATATGATGAAATCCGCCGTTGCACGGTTATTTGCCATCGGAATATCGTAGACCTGCGCTATGCGGAGCAGTGCCTTCACATCGGGGTCATGCGGCTGTGCCGTCAGCGGGTCGGAAAAGAATACCACGAGGTCTATATCTCCCTCGGCTATTCTCGCGCCTATCTGCTGGTCTCCTCCGAGAGGACCGCTGTTGAAACCGCGGATGGAAAGCCCTGTCCTGTCCGCTATCATGCGCGCGGTTGTTCCCGTTCCACAGAGATTGTGATGCTCCAGTATCGCTTTGTTTTTCATGCACCAGTCTATTATCTCCGCCTTTTTGTTGTCATGCGCTATCAGGGCTATGCTCTTTTTCTTCGGCAGAGTGCATTCCACATATTGATTTTCAAACATTTATTTTTCCTCCTTTTAAGGTCTTATCTTTTCAAATATAAAGGCATTGAAACCGCACGCCTTTTCCATTTCTTCATCGCTTCGCACCGTCCAGCCCACAGGGCAACCGCCGCAGAGCTTTGCCGCATGCAGAGCAAAGCTTTTCCTGTCGGCAACGGAATATGCGATAAAATGCGGACGCGCGAGAAACGAAAGCAGGAGATTGCGCAGGATGAAATCCTGTGCGGCGTTTCCCGTTCCGTCCCCTCCTTTCATCCTGCATGAGAGCTGACCGCGTACAATGCTCCTGTCGTTTTTGCGGAACCAACGCACATAAAACGGATTGAAAGCCTCCATGCACCAGTTGCCGCCGTAGCTTTTCATCCTCTCGGATACGGCTTTGCAGATGCGCATATCCTTTGTACTTCTGCCCTTCAGCTCGACTATGAGCGGCACTCTGCCGGAAACAAGTGCCAGCACCTCGTCAAAGCTCGGGATGCGCTCGTCCGTTCCCGCAAGCGAAAGCTCCTGAAGCTCGGCGAGCGTCTTTTCCTCCGGCGTGCCGTCCGTGCCGCACATGCGGGTGAGCGTATCGTCATGGAAAACAACAAGCTTTTCATCCGCCGTGAGGTGAACATCCAGCTCTATTCCGTAGCCGGCTTCGCATGCGCGGCGAAAAGCCGCAAGCGAATTTTCGGGGATGCCGTCGCCATGCAGTCCGCGATGGGCAAAATACCTGTTTTTCTCAAAGAAATCAAAGGCTCTGCCCGCGCTCCAGCTCGGCGATATCAGAAAAATATATATGCAGAGTATCAGCAGAAGAGAGCCGAGTATTATCGAAATAATCATTTTTTCTCCTCCGCTTTCTTATCAGGTATGCTGTCGCCGTGGCGCACGAAAGCCATGGTCACAAATGCAAGTGCGACGAATACCGTGGCATAGATGAAAAGCGATGTCATTTTTATATCCATGAAAAAGCCGCTGAGTATCGGTGTCACTATCTGCGCCGCCATGCTTGCCGTATAGTAGAAGCCCGTATATTTGCCGACATCGCTTCCGCTTGAAAGCTCGGCTACCATCGGGTATGAATTTACATTTATCGCCGCCCAGCCGATGCCCGCCATGCCGAAAAGAATGTTCATCACAAGCATGGAGGAGCCGCTTCTCATAAAAGATGCGGCAAAGAAAGCCGTGCCGAGCAGGAGCACGCCTGCCATTATCGTTTTCTTCCTGCCGAATTTCGACGAGATGAAGCCTATCGGAATATATGAAACAACGGCGACACCCGTCGCTATCATGAGCGTGGTATTGTAGTCAAGCCCAAGTATAGCTGAGGCATAGAGCGAATATTTGCTCATGACCGCATTGTAGCCCATATACCAGAGCGCAACGGATGCGAGTATAAGTATCAGCGAGGCAAGCTGCGATTTCGTCAGCTTGCGCGAGCCGCTCATCGCCGCCTCATCGTCCGCTTCGTTTTCTATGCCGAGACGCAGACTCTCATCGTGAGCCTGCGCCGCCCACTCCGGCTCTTTTACCGTCAGTCGGAATACCGCGAGCGAAACGAGCATTATCCCCGCGATAACACAGAAAAACGGGAGATAGCCCATCATCGCGTTTTCGCTTCTGCCCGTGCCGAAAACAATACCGAGCGCAAGGACTATGACGCCGCCGAGCGCGCCCATCAGATTTATCACGGCATTTGCTTTGGAGCGCAAGGGTTTTACCGTCACATCCGGCATCAGCGCCACCGCGGGCGAACGGAAAGTCGACATTGCGATAAGCGTCACAAGCAGTGCCGCTATGAACATGATAAGCGCCGAGGGATTTGCCATGGTCAGCTTATGTGCGCAGGCGCGGCGCGCGGGCACAACATAGTTTGTATAATCCGCGGAAACATTTCCGTTCTCATCGTACATGGATATCGCCGCAAATTCCTCTTTTGTGAATTTCTCACGTATATTCACGCTCTCGCCGTCGGGCGTTCTGATATCGGATATTTCTGTGAGATATATCACCTCCTGTGAATTCGGCGTTTCGGGAGAGATAGCTTTCAGATTGCGGAGCTGAATGCCGTCGGCAATGCTCATGCAGATGAAAGCGGCGCAGGCGATTATCGTACCTGTCATTATAAAAGGCGTTCTCCTGCCGCGCTTCGATTTCGATTTATCGGAGAGCGAACCGAAAAGCGGAAGCATGAATAGCGCCAGCACATTGTCCAGTGCCATTATCGCGCCCGAAAGCGTCTGATTCATGCCGAATTTATCGGTGAGTATCTTCGGTACTATCGTGTCATATGCCTGCCAGAAAGCGCATATCAGGAAAAACGCAAAGCCTGTGAAAATCGTTCTCTTGTAGCTCAGTTTCATTTTGCATCTCCTTTTCAGTGGACAAATTCGCCTTCGCGCGGATAAATCTCAAAAACGATTTCGGGATAGTCGGAGCGGAAAGCATCGGCAAAGAAGGCGGAAACTCCATTTTCCGTTTCGTAATGCCCTGCCTCGACTATGCCTATGCCGAGCGAAGGCGCATCGAGCACGGCATGATATCCGGCTTCGCCGCAGAGGAAAACCTCCGCGCCCGCCGCCTTTGCCGCATCTATGAAGTCCCTGCCGGAGCCGCCGAGTACAGCGACCGTGCGTATTTCCCGCTCTGTGAAATGCCCTGTGATATGGCTGCTCACGCGCTCCTTTACAAGCGCGGTAAAGCTCTCCGCCGTCATCCCGCGGGCAAGCTCGCCTATCCTGCCCATCTCCTCCCCTGCGGGACCGAAAGGACGCGTATTTTCAAGTCCGAGACTTGCGGCGAGTATATCGTTTACGCCGCCCTCGAGTGCATCGAGCCGCGTATGGAAGCTGAAAACGGAAATGCCCGCGGCAATAAGGCGGAGCGCCCTTGCGCAGACGGGATTTTCCGTATTTATCGCTTTCAGCGGCGAAAAAATCAGCGGATGATGCGATATTATCAGGTCATAGCCGCCCGCTATGGCATAGGATGCCACAGCGTCGGTCACATCGAGCGCAAAAAGCGCCTTTTTTACCTCCCGCGTGCTGTCGGCGCAGACCATCAGCCCGTCATTGTCCCAGTCGCACGAGAGCGCACGCGGTATTTTCCTGTCAAAATATGAATAGAGTTCGCCTGTCGTTATCATGAGCAGATTCTCCTTGATTTATATTTTTGAGAGAGCCGTTATTTCGTCGTAAACGCGCTTTGCCTGCGCGTATTCCGCAGTATCGGGCTTCAGCCCGCGGACTTTCTTTCCGTACATATCGAGATATTTTTCGCAAAGCCGCAGAAAAAGCTCCCTGTTCTCTTCCCTTGCCTCAATATTTCCTTTGCCGAGGAGAAGTTCCGTCGGCGTGAATGTGCGCTTTTTCCCGTCCCAGACGGCGCGCATTATCTGATATATCTTGCCCGAGTCGAGCGCGAGCCGCTCGTCGGCTATAAAAAACCCGTTTTCCGAGAGCCAGAGCCGCAGTTCGTCCTCGTTTTTCATCGGCTGAAGCACAAGCGATATTTCCTCATCGCGCAGAAATGGCGCTTCGCTTATTATATCGCGTATCATGAGCCCGCCCATGCCCGCTATCACTATGTCGGAAAAGCCGCGCTCCTCCAGAGAGTGAAGCCCGCCCGTAAGCGCCGTATCTATCTTATCGGCAAGTCGGTGCGCCGCTATATTCTCTTTTGCACGAAGGAGCGGACCTTCGTTAATATCGGAAGCCACGGCGCGGCTTATCACGCCGCGCTCGCAGAGATATATCGGCAGATATGCATGGTCTGTTCCGACATCGCAGAGAAAGGCACCGCGGCGCACAAGCGAGGCGCAGGCGGCAAGCCTGTCTCCGAGGGTAATATTAGCCATAAATTATTCCTTAATTTCTATGTAATAAAAATGCATATGCAAAGAGCAGGACGCAAAACGCGCGTCCTGCTCTCGGAGCGCTCCGGAAAGAAGCTTTCCTTTCATGCGCTTTTGTTCTTATTTCTTTGAGGCAAGAAATTCGTTTATCTTTTTGATAAGAGCATCCGCATCGGTTCCGTGAACCATGCAAGCGTCGCCTATGCTTTCGCCTCTGGAATGAGGACAGCCGAGGCAATGCATGCCTATCTCAAAGAAAAACTGCGCTGTTTCCGCATCAAAATCGAGAACATCTCCGATAAGAGTATCTTTTGTAACCTGCATTTTTTATTCCTCCGAATATAATATATTCTTTCTATGTTAGATTATACAGTTTATTTGCCGGAATGTCAAGGCAAGATTATCTCTTTTGCGATAATTTTGCCGAAATTTTCCCTGAAATGATGATTTTGTTCACCATTTTGTGATATTTGCACAATAGGAGCGTTGTTTTTTCTACGCGATGAGGTAAGAAAAAACAAGTTTTTCTCTTGATAAAATGTGAGAAACAAGATATAATTAAGTTGTTATGTGAAGTTTGAGAAGTTGTATACTCCGAACAGCACAGCACAAATTCTATAACCAGAGGAGTTTATATATATGATCAGTGCAAAAAATTTAAGAGATGTTTGCCTGCTCGGACACAGCGCAGGCGGTAAAACTTCGGTAGCCGAGGCAATGCTCTACCTTGCGAAAGGAACGGACCGACTCGGTAAAGTTACCGACGGAAACACGGTTTGCGACTACGACCCCGAGGAAATCAAGCGCGGACTTTCCATTTCCGCGGCACTTGCTCCCCTCGACTGGAAGGGCTGTGTAATAAATATAATCGACACCCCCGGATACCTTGATTTCGCAGGCGAAGTCGTTCAGGCTACAAGAGTGGCGGACAGCGCCATAATCGTGGTTGACGGCAAAGCGGGTCTCGAGGTCGGCACAGAGCTGGCATGGGACTATGCAAACGAAGCAAGAATCCCGAAAGCTTTCTTTATAAATAAATGTGACGATCCCGAAGCAAGATTCAAAAAGGTTTTTGAGCAGCTTCGTAATCAGTTCGGTCACAGCGTATGTCCCGTTGTCATCCCGATAATGGACGGTGACAAGATAGCCGGTCTTATCGACCTTATCGATATGCGTGCTTTCAAAGTAGGCAAAAACGGCTCCACGGGCGACGAATGCCCCATCCCCGCCGACCAGCAGGAAAAGGTAGACACATGCCGTGATATGCTTCTCGAGAGTCTCGCGGAGACCTCCGATGAGCTGATGGAAAAATATTTTGCCGGCGAAGAGATCACCCGCGAAGAGGCAAATAAGGCTCTGCACGACGGTATCGTCGCAGGCTCAATTGCGCCCGTTGTCTGCGGTAGCGCCGCTTATGTTTACGGTATCAAAGTTCTGCTCGATATCATTGCCGATTCCTTCCCCTCACCTCTCGCGGTAGGCAAGGAAATCGTCATGGACGGAGACGAAGAGAAAGAAATCCCGATGGACGAAAACGGTAAAACAGCCATCTTCGTTTTCAAGACGGTTGCCGACCCGTTCGTCGGTAAGATGTCTTTCTTCAAGGTCATGAACGGCAAGCTGAATAAAGACGACACGCTCTACAATATCACATCGGGCGGTCAGGAGAAATTCTCCCATGTTTATATACTCAAGGGCAAAAAGCAGAAAGAGATAGAGCATGTCTGCATGGGCGACCTCGGTATGACACCGAAGCTTGCAAATACAAATACAAACGATACTCTCTCCGCAGACCCCAATGCTCTGCCCTATAAAAAGATAAAATATCCCGAGCCTTTCTATCAGATGGCCATGCAGCCGAAGGCAAAGGGCGATGAAGAAAAGATTACGCAGGGCGTCGCCCGCCTCCTCGAAGAGGATCGCACGCTCAAATACGAAAACAATGCCGAAACAAAGCAGATGCTCATCTCGGGTCTCGGCGATATTCATCTCGATGTTGTTCTCTCCAAGCTGAAATCCCGCTTCGGCACATCCATCGACCTCGTTCCTCCGAAGGTTGCATACAGAGAGACGATAAAGAAGCGTTACGCTGCAGAGGGCAAGCATAAGAAGCAATCCGGCGGCAGCGGTCAGTACGGTCATGTAAAGATTACTTTCTCTCCCGGAGAAGATCCCGGTCTTACCTTTACACAGAGCGTAGTCGGCGGCAGTGTTCCGAAGAACTATTATCCCGCAGTTGAAAAGGGACTTCAGGAAGCCATGAAGAAAGGCGTCCTCGCAGGCTTCCCTGTAGTAAACCTCGCGGCAGACCTTTTCGACGGTTCATATCACCCCGTTGATTCAAACGAAATCTCCTTCAAGCTCGCCGCTATCCTTGCATATAAGGAAGGCATGAAGAATGCAGGACCCGTTATACTCGAGCCTGTAGGCAAGCTTTGCGCATATGCTCCCGACAGCATGGTCGGCGATATCATGGGCATGGTAAACAAGCGCCGCGGCAGAGTGCTCGGCATGGAGCCCACCCAGAAGAAAGGCGAACAGCTTGTAGAAGCGGAAGTTCCCATGGCTGAAATGGCAGACTTTGCTATCCAGCTCCGTGCTATCACGCAGGGCAGAGGCAAATATACTCTCTATTTCGACCATTATGAAGAAGTTCCCGCAACCTCCGCGGCAAAGATTATCGAAGAAGCCAAGAAGGATATGCAGGAATAATAAAGATATTCTCTCATTTCATTATATTTATGGGTTGGAGAAAGCGGACGAAGACTGATTGTCTCGTCCGTTTTCTCTTTTTTAAGCGTGGATGCTGAAAAAGTGCAGACCGAAAAAGTGAAGGGGAAATGTACTTTTTTTGGAAAAAGACATTTATGAAAGCTAAAACTTTCACTGATATCGATTTTTAAGGAAGGCAGGAAATCCGCCGCGCGGATTTCCTGCATCTTATCATATTTCACTTTTTCTCTCGCCGAAATCCGTCTCTGCCGTACGCTTGTACGGCGACGAAACGGATATTCGACGATTCTGCGCATTTTCATCTATCCACGCGCGCTGCCGAAAAAGTGCAGACCGAAAAAGTGAAATGGAAATGTACTTTTTTGGTGAAAGACATTTATGAAAGCTAAAATTTTTGATAATATCGGTTTTAATGAAGGCAGAAGCGGCTCTTATCGCTCTTCCCCTCTTGCTTTTTTCGCAAAAGTATGGTAAAATAAAATAAAGAATTTTCGGAGGTGATTTCATGAAAAGTATAAAGCCCGGCAGGGGTCCTTCCATGATGAACGGTTTCGCCGGCATAATCGTCTCGGTTTTCGGCATAGGTTGGACAATTATGGTATCAGCCATGGAAGCGCCGATTATCTTCCCTATCTTCGGAGTCTGCTTTGTGGCAATGGGGATAGCTTCAACAGTTTACAGTTTCAAGAACGCCAAAAGCAAAAATCGCTACTCATCCTTTGACATAGTAGACAGCCGCGAGGAGACCGACCCTCTTAACGAAAAATACGGCGACGGAAGCTATAAAGCGCCCACCGAAAGTACCGCAGGCGGAGAGTCAAATTTCTGCCCGTATTGCGGCTCGCGCATCGAAAGCGACCACCTCTACTGCAAAAACTGCGGCAGGCGGGTAAAATAAAAATGACAAGCAAAAACGAAGAAAATCCATGCGGATTTTCTTCGTTTTCATATTTTTATATACTTTTTATTTCAGCAATTCATATATCGCGTTTGCGAAAATCTTCGCATTGATGAGCAAGCTCTGTTCTGTGATAAATTCGTCCGCGCCGTGCATATGATTGTCCTCGCCCGGGAAAGCGCAACCGAAAGCCACGCCGCCGCTCGTATTATGCACATATGTGCCGCCGCCGATGGCGATAGTCTTGCCCTCAAGTCCTGTCTGCTCCTCGTAAACGCGCAGGAGCGTGCGGATGAAATCGCTGTTTTCGTCAACGTAATGCGGCTCTGTGCCCGTCATCGAAGCAAGCACAAGCGAATACTTTGCAAGCCCCGCCTCGAGAAGCTCGCGCACGTGCGGCACATTCAGGCATATCGGGAAGCGGATATCGAATTTTCCGCAGAGCTTGCCGCCCTCGTAGTCCATTATGCTGAAAACAAGCGTGAGAGGTCCCGAGCGCTCGTCGCTGATATCAAGCGAAAGTGCTTTTCCGTTTGTCTCACCGAAAGGAAAAGCCAATGCGGCATTTGCAAAAAGTGCGGCTGTCTCATCATCGGTTTTCAGCCTGCCGAGCACCTTCATCAGCGCTGTCAGAGCGTTTACGCCCTCCCATGGAGTAGAAGCGTGTGCACTTCTTCCCTGCGCTGTCAGCTTGCTGTCCTCGTATATGAACGAAACACCCTCAGGCGCATCCGCGATAGCGGCATTCACCTCATCTGCCGTGAAGCCCTCAAGCATCGCATATGCAGATGCGGGAACGGCATTGACAACCGTACCGCCATGAGCGCAGACTATGCTTTTCTTGCCGCCGTGACGGCAGGAGGCAACTGCCTCGCCGCGAATCATTCCCTTTTCGAGATTTATAACGGGGTATTCGCCGTCGGGCGTGAAAAGCATATCGGGCAGAGCCTCTTTTTTGGTATAATAAGCGATATCGCTCGAGCCGTTTTCCTCATCCGTGCCGAAAATAAAACGCACGTTCTCACGGATAGGAAGTCCCAGCTCCTTTACGGCGCGAAGAGCAAAAAGCGTTGCCACGGCAGGACCCTTGTCATCTATGGCACCTCTGCCGAAGAGCTTGCCGTCCTTTTTTACGAGGGTGAAGGGATCGCTCTGCCAGCCGTCGCCCGCGGGGACAACATCGAGATGGCAAAGCACTCCGAGTGCAGGCTCGCCGCTCTCGGAAAGGTCAGCTGTGCCTACATAATTTTCGTGATTTTTTGTATAGAAGCCGTATTTCTCGCAGTAGCCGAGCATCTTTGCAAGAGCCTTTGCAGGCTCTGTGCCGAAAGGCATTCCCGCCTCCGCCTTGCCCTTTACGCTCGGCACGGAAACGAGGTCTGCAAGCACAGCCTCCATCTCATCCGCATGAGCGTCGATATATTCGTTTATTCTGCTTTTGATATCGTTCATAAATACCTCTCAATAAGACCTTCGGGCAGGTTATGCGCCTGCCCGTATTTTTTGTTTATTATTCCTTTGCCGCGCCGTCGGGATTGAAGAGCGGAAGCTTCTCGAGATAGAGTATATCATCGCGATACTGCGCATCGCCCTCGGCAAGAATAGCCATTTTGCCGACAATATTTCCTCCGGCGAGCTTTACAAGCTTTTCCACGGCGCGCAGGCTTTCGCCTGTGCTGATAACATCATCCACGATGATAACCCTCTTGCCGCGCATCGATTTTGCATCCTCTCCGTCGATATAGAGAGTCTGCTTCTTTGCGGTGGTTATGGAATTTACCTCAGTGGAAAAAATGTCCTTCATATAGAGCTTCGGAGCCTTTCTCGCTATGAGATATTTGTTTTCGCCGCTCTGGCGAGCCATCTCAAAAAGAAGCGGAATACCCTTGCTCTCGGCTGTTATCATTATGTCATGAGGCGGCGCTATCTTGAGAAGTTCCCTTGCGCAGGCACAGGTCAGCTCCACATCACCGAATATGACGAAAGCACCGATATAAAGCTCATCATTTACCTTGCAGAGCGGAAGATCTCTCTCAAGCCCTGCTAATTTCATTTTGTAAAACATAGTATATGCCTCCAGAAGTATTTTTAATATTATTCTCTACAGAAATATAATATAATAATCGGGCGAAAAAGTCAATAAAAAAGCGGAAAATCGCAGTTACATTCTGCTCTTGAAATTAAAAATCAGTGAGAATATCGCATCTGCAAGCCATGCGAAAAGGAGCAGACCGCTGACGATATGGCGGGCTGTCGCTCCTATTTTTCGGCTGAGAAAAAATATAAACGGCTGAAGCAGATATGTAAGCACTATCGCAAGCGCGCCGAATATGAGCGAGCATTTGAGGCATATAAGCCCCTCCAAATTGTATTTTATCTCGCTGTAGTCCCAGAGGCGGATATCGCCTATCACGAGCAGAAGCTTGCCGACGATATACTCGAGCGCTGTTGCCACAGCCGCGGCAACTATAAAAACAATCGCGGGATGGCGGCGGAGCTTCGCCGTTGTCAGCAGTATCAGCATTGCGCCTATGCCGTATATCGGGATAAAAGGTCCGTAGAAGAAGCCCGAATTATGAAAGCCCCAGCCGAGCGTATAGTAATAGACCACCTCGTATATCCAGCCGACAAAGGCGCAGGCAAAGAAAAGAAGCACGAATGTTTCCGGCAGAGCAAGTCTATTTTCCCCGCGCAGTTCCCCGTATGGGATTTTGTCGATACTCTTTGGCAATTTCATTGCGAAAGCCTCCGTTTTGTCTTATTTTTGTATGTCGTTTCGCCCGGATATTTTGCTTCTTCAGTCTGCCGCCGAGCCGTTATTTGCCTACGGTGATTTCGCCCGCCTTGGCAAGCGAAATCTTTGTGATGACAGGACCGACTATCTCATATACAAGCGTTGCACAGAGTACAACTGCCTGAATTTTCATGCCGTATTCCGCAGGAAGCTCGGCTACAGCCATCTGCGCCATACCTACGGCAACACCCGCCTGCGGCAGGAGTGTAAGTCCGAGATAATCGCGCACTTCTTTCGGCGAATGTGTGACAGCCGCGCCGACAAAAGCACCGGAATATTTGCCGAAGGCTCGAAACAGAATATAGAGCACACCGACAATTCCCACAGAGGGGAGGACAGAAAGGTTCAGCTCCGCGCCAGATATCACGAAGAAAAGCATGAAGAGAGGCGGTGTCCAGCGATCGACGCCCTCGAGAATCTTTTCGTATTCGCCGCAGAGATTTGCAAAGAGCGCACCTATCATCATGCAGACGAGAAGCGAGGAAAGCGAGAGTATCTCCGAGAGAGCAACGCCGACGACAGTCGCCATGACGCAGAGCGAGAGGCGGTTGGCACGCGATTTGAAAAAGCGGCAGCAGAGCGCCAGCAGAGCGCCGATTGCCGCGCCGATAACGAGCGAGAGCACTATCTCGACAAGCGGCTCGACGAGCATATTTTCAACGCTCGGCTCCGTGCCTGTGGCAAGTGCCTTTGCTATCGAGAAAAATATCGAGAATATCATCAGACCGAAAGCATCGTCAAGCGCGACGACAGGCAGAAGCGTATCCGTAAGCGGTCCCTTCGCCTTGTATTGGCGAACTACAAGGAGTGTAGCCGCAGGTGCCGTTGCCGTAGCGATGGCAGAAAGCGTGAAGGCGATAGATTTATCCGTTCCCGTGACAAGCAATATCAAAAGAACGAAAATCGTTGCCGTGAAAGCCTGAAAGCCTGTTATCACTGTAATTCTCTTGCCGAGTGATTTCAGCGAAGAAAGGCGGAATTCTCCGCCTATAGAAAAGGCAATAAAGCCGAGAGCTACATTTACTATTATATCAAAGCCGTCGATAGCTTCGGCACTGATAAGTCCGGAAACAGAGGGACCGATAAGCAGTCCCGCGATAAGAAAAGCAGTAACATTCGGCAGGTGTACAAGCTTGATGATGCGCGTCATGAGCAAGCCTGCCGCCATCGCTATGCCGAGAGCAAGTAAAGTATTCATTTCAGTTTATTCAAAATTATCCGAATATATCGGGATTAAGTCCTTTCGATTGTAAATTTTTTGGTGAGATCAGATTCCCTCGACAAACGATACGGGAACAGTAAATATAATGCCTGTACCGGGCTTGTCGAGCCCGCCTGTCACCTTATTTACTATGGCGCGGGCAGCTTCCACCTGCTCATCGCGAAGTATCACGAGAACGGTTTTATTCTGCTCATGATCGGGATTGATAAATTTGCGGAGCGAGCCGAATATCGGGGGCGGCTCTACCGTCTCATGACCGATATACTGCACCTCACCCATGGAATCATAGATCGTGGCACCCTTTATTCCGGCACTGAGAAATTCGCCGAGAAGTTTCGGCAGGCATTCTGTTTTGTTGAGAATAAGAACGAAAAGCTGCATATAAAAGCCTCCTTGTATTTATATATAAAATGACAATTCTCTACATTTTGTGATTATAGCACCGCGCGGCTTATTTGTCAAGAGCTATGCATATTTATGAGAAAACAGGTACACGGCAAAACAGATGCACACGATGGCGCGTCTGTTCAGAGTATCAAAAAACTCTAAATTCAGAAATTAGTTTTGTCAATGTGCAAAAATGGCAGCAAAGAAAGCCTTTCCGGTGGGGAACTGACCGATTTGCGAAGCAAACTCGGTCGGCGTCGCCGAGACAGGGGAACCGACCGATTTGCGAAGCAAACGCGGTCGGCGTCGCCGAGACAGGGGAACTGACCGATTTGCGAAGCAAACGCGGTCGGCGTCGCCGAGACAGGGGTAGGTGGCAGCCGCAGGCTGACGGATGAGGTGTCTATAAATAATTCATAACAATATTTGCGTCAAAATTTTAATTTTACTCCTCATCCACCGCTACCGCGGTCCCCCTTCTCCCACAGGAGAAGGCTGTACCCAAAAATGCTTTTATCTGTTTTCGCAGTAAAAATACTTTTTCGATAGGCAAAACAGACGCACCGGTAGTGCGTCTGTTTCAAATATGATTTACTTAACTTATTTAAGCAGCTTGAGCGCGGACTCATAAGCTTCCGCTACCTGCTCTGCAGTGAGTGCGCCGGTGTATATTTTGCCGTCCACCATTGTCATTCCCTTTGTCGGGAAATCGCCGCCGACATTGCCCTTGGTGATATCGTTGCCGAGGCAGAAATAATTGAATGTGCCGTCCCCACCGACCTTGAATGTGCTGTTTATGGCAACCGCAGCATTCAGCTTGCCGTTTACATAGATATAGCATTTGCCATCGGAAATGCTGTATACGCCGACAACATGAACAAGCTCTGCAGAAGCGGAGGTTGCATATGCGCCGGCATTGTAGCTTGTGCCGCCGCCCGTGAGGAAATAAGGCTTGCCTGTCTTATCCTCGGCAAGACCCCAGCCGCCTGCCTGCGTGCCGCAGATTATGCCCTGAACAGAGCCCTTTGTGGGCATTACATAGAATGCTTCAACGGAAAAGCCGTTTTCAGCCCATGACTTGAAGGCATCCTGCGTTGTCAGCTCCTTGAATTTGCAGATGACATATTTGTCTTCCGAAGCCTTGAGCGCATCGGCAGTATATGCCTTGCCGCCGTGAATGACAGTTGCGTTCTCGACGGTAGCGCCCATATTTGTCACTTCTATGCGACCGAGCGCGTCCTTTACCGTGCCGCCCGAGAAATCGAAATCGGCATAAAGCGTGGCTTTCTTCTCAGTGACTTCGCCCTTTGCAGATTCCCACTCGTATACGAATGTATCGCTTGCAGCACCCCATGAGTCATATGCCGTGAGCGTGACTTTATACTTGCCGTCCTTGAGATTTCCGAGGAAAAGCTCATAACTCTTCTTCATATCGCTTCTCTTGGCGTGATGATAAAAATCGGATAGAATCTTCTTATTTATTACCTTGCCTGCCGTGATGTGCTTTATCTCTATTTCATAGTGATGAGCAAATTCATCATCGATTGCCGCGTCAAATGTGAGATATGTCTTTACGCCTGTCTTTGTGTTTTCTCTGGGATCAATCTTTACATTGCCGAGTGTGGGCGCCTTGTTTGCCGCTTCTCTTGTCTCGCGGCTGTATTTCTTCAGATGAGTGCCCTCTGCATCGGGATGAGCTATAGTCCATGGCTCTTCGAAAGGAGTATCCTCGGAGAAGAACATCTTTGTCACCTTGACATTGCCGTTTTCGTCTACCTGAACCAGCAGACCTGAGGAAATCTCATATCTGTCATTCATGGTGGTAGCTCCTGCCATATTTTCATAGCCGCCGGCTTCTATTGCCATATAACGGACAGAGCCGCAACCGAGCGAGGTGAAAGCGCCCTGCATGATGGAGCGGTTGTCATTTATCGGGAAATGCAGATGACCGCCGAATGTCACAACCTGCGAATATTTCGAGAGTGTGGGAGTAAGATATGTTGTGGACCAGTATGAAGGATTGCCGTCAAGATCACTTCCGTAGCAGGTATTGTATATCATCGGATGCGTGCATACAAAAACATACTGCTCGGGATTTTCTTCCGTGAGCTTGCGGAGCATATTGTCAAGCCATTCGATAGCTTCCTTGGAATAAGGACAGCCTATTGTCTTGCTGTAGGTTTCCGGTTCGAGCATGAGGAAGTGATAGCCGTTTACCACGCAGTCACGAACGCCTATGCTGAGGTTTGTATCCTCTGTATCAATGCCCTCGCCGAAGTACTTATCGCCGAAAGCAAGCTCATAATCCATGAGATTCAGGCACTGACCCATGATGGAATCGTGGTTACCTGTAACAAGCAGGGTTTTCACATCGTCGGGAAGAACGCTCTCGAGCGCGCTCTTGAAATAGCCGAGTTCAGCCGCCTTGCCCGTATCGGCGATATCGCCGACTACTGCCAGAGCATCAAGCCTGCCGCCGTTTTTGGCAGCTTCTTTTGTTAGCTGTGCGATGGCACTCTTCACCTTGTCGACAGCGTCGCCGCTCGCCGCATTTACATGGACATCGGAGATAGCGCCGAATGAGAGCACTATCTTGCTCTCGTCAAATTCGACGGGCTTTATAACAACGGGAGGAGCGGTTGTTTCCGTAGTTTCGGTCGTGCTCTCTGTTGTTTCGGTTGTTTTTGTGGTTTCCGTTGCCTTTGTCGTTTCCGTGGTTTTCGTGTCGACCGTGGTCGCACTTTCTGTTGTGGAATCAGTCATTTCGTTTGGATCCTTTCCGCAGGCGCCGAGAAGAATAATCATCGTCAGCGCAAGAAAAACAGCTAAAAATTTCTTCATTTATACTTTCCTCCTTAAATAGAAGATAATATTGTAAATATATAGTATCATAGCGGGCGTGGGTTATCAACCTACTTTTATATGCCAAAGTCGAAACCATCGGTTGCGCATAGAGAAAATGCAGTTTTGTTTTTGTGCAAAATGACAACAGACACATAAAAACCGCGTATCTTTGCGGATAAAAAAGCCACGACCGCGCAAAAATATAAAAATAAATTCTGAAAATTGCATAAAACTATTGACTTGTAGCAATTTTTGTGGTAAACTATCAAAGCGCGGTGAAAACCGCACCTCATATTTGTCATGGAGAAGTCGCCTAGTTGGTCGAGGGCGCACGACTGGAAATCGTGTAACCGCCATAAACGGTTCGAGAGTTCGAATCTCTCCTTCTCCGCCAAAAAGAAAAGTCACCTTTGGTGACTTTTCTTTTTACTTCTTCACTTTTTCACTATTCACTTTTCTCTTCCTCACTCCCGATTTCCGCGCATTTTGACAATGTTCCGTAGTCAAAATGTAGTCAGAATATTATGCTTTTTGCTCATCGCTATTGACTTGTTCGTCATTTTATGATACAATTGAATTAAAGAAAAATGCAAAATCGTATATTTTGCCGTTTTTGCGAATCGACATCAAAATAAAAGAATGTGAGGACAGAAAAATGTATTGTCAGAAATGCGGAAAAGAAATCAATGAATCAGATGCTTTCTGCCCGGAATGCGGAGCGCCGACAACAGAGAATGCTGAAAAACAGGTAAGCACTGAACAGCAGACAAACACCGCCCCCGCAAGCAACATCTTTATAGCGCAGAAATTCCAGCTGAATTGGTATAAGGCTCTGATTTATGCAATCCTTTTTCTTTCGGCTATTGTCAATTTCGCCAACAGCATAAAATTTTTCAGAGGAACGGTATACGGAGATAGTGATACGATAGCAGCCGTCTATGACGCTTTCCCCACATTAAAACCGCTCGACATCTGCACAGGATGCGTTTTGCTCGGAATCGCTGTATTGGCAATCATTACGCGCTTTGCACTCGCAAAATTCAAAAAGAGCGGTCCGCCTCTTCTCTATGCCGTATACCTTTCAAATATAATTTATACAATTGTATACGCTGTAGCAGCTTCCGCAATTACAAAAACATTTTTGCTTAACTATAGCACCGTTTTTTCCGTTATAGTCTCCATCGTAATGCTTTTTGCAAATTACAAATACTTCACAAAGAGAAAAGAATTATTCGTAAAATAACCATCATGCCCGGGATAAATTCCGGGCTTTGATATTATCAGCTGATTTTTCACACATGTCACTTGACAAAAAGCGGCAAGTCGGCTATAATTATATCACTCAATAATAACAATATGTTATACTACAGGAGGCGTCAACTTGGAAAATATCATTGAAATAGACCATCTGCAAAAAAGTTTCGGCGATGTGCACGCGGTAAATGACCTCAGCTTCCGCGTAAAGGAAGGTGAGCTTTTTGCATTTCTCGGCATAAACGGTGCGGGCAAATCAACCACGATAAATATCATGTGCGGTCAGCTCGCAAAGGACAGCGGCAGCATCTCAATATGCGATACCGATATGGATAAAGATACCGACGCCGTAAAGCGCGCGCTCGGCGTTGTTTTTCAGGGTTCCGTGCTCGACCGCGACCTCTCCGTTTATGACAACCTTGAGAGCAGAGCCGCTCTCTACGGCATATACGGCGCCGCTTTCAGGGCGCGTTTTGCCGAGCTTTCGGAAATGCTGGACTTCAAAGACTTGCGAAAGCGTGCCGTCGGCAAGCTTTCGGGCGGTCAGCGCAGACGCATAGATATCGCCCGCGCACTGCTTCACAAACCGAAAATACTCATTCTCGACGAACCGACCACGGGACTCGACCCGCAGACGAGAAGCACGCTCTGGAGCGTAATCGGCAATCTGCGCAAAAACGAGGGGCTTACCGTTTTCCTCACCACACATTATATGGAAGAGGCGGCGGATGCCGACTATGTTGTAATCCTCGACCACGGGAAAATAGCCGCAGAGGGAACGCCGCTTCAGCTCAAAAATACATATACGGGCGATTTTATTTCGCTCTACGGAATGAGCGAGGACGATGTGAAAAAGCTCGGCATGCCTTATGAAGCCGTCGGCGACGCATATCGCGTTGCCGTGCCGGATACCGCGGCGGCAACGGCGCTGATAATGAAATATCCCGAACTTTTCCGCGATTACGAAATAGTAAAAGGCAAAATGGACGATGTTTTTCTTGCCGTCACAGGCAAGAAGCTGACGGGAGGTGACGAGAAATGACAGGACTTTTCGCGCTTGTAAAACGCAATACCAAGATTTATTTCAAGGACAAGGGAATGTTTTTCTCATCGCTTATCACACCGCTCATCCTGCTTGTTCTTTACGCCACATTCCTAAAAAATGTTTATGAGGATTCATTTCGCTCGGCACTTGCGGCGGCAGGTGCATCCGTTCCCGATGCCGTGCTGAACAGTTGCATCGGCGGTCAGCTGGCTTCATCGCTTCTTGCCGTCAGCTGTGTAACGGTAGCGTTCTGCTCGAATCTGCTCATGATAAAAGACAAAACATCGGGCGCGCGCCATGACCTGACGATAACTCCCGTCAAGGCAGGCACGATGGGACTCGGTTACTACCTCTCCACGCTCGTTTCCACGCTGATTATCAGCTTTACGGCAACAGCGGTCTGCCTCGGATATATCGCCGCGACAGGATGGTATCTCAGCTTCTCAGATGTTCTTCTCACTCTGCTTGATGTATTTCTGCTTTCCATGTTCGGAACGGCACTCTCCTCATGCATCAATTTCTTTCTTTCCACAGACGGGCAGGCTTCCGCCGTCGGCACAATAGTCAGCGCGGGCTACGGATTCATCTGCGGCGCCTATATGCCGATATCGAATTTCTCGGACGGACTGCAGAAAGTTCTTTCTTTCCTCCCCGGAACATATGGCACAAGCCTTATACGCAACCATATGATAGGCGGTTCTTTTGCCGAAATGAAAAAGCTCGGATTCCCCGATGAAGTATTAAAAGGAATACGCGACAGCGTCGATTGCAATCTCTATTTCTTCGGAAATGAGGTTAAAACGGGAATGATGTATGTTATTCTCTGTGCAAGCATCGCAGTGCTTATAGGTATTTATGTTCTCATGAATATCATATCGAGCCGTCGTCACGCAAAATGAAAATATACAGAAATATTGCCGATATCATAACAGGGCTGCGCATCTGCGGTGCGGTGACTTTGCTTTTTCTCGTGCCGCTTTCGCCGGTTTTCTATATCGTATATACGCTGACAGGACTGACAGATGTGCTTGATGGCTGGGCGGCAAGAAAAAGCGGCACGGCAAGCGATTTCGGAGCGAAGCTTGATTCCGTGGCAGACCTCATTTTCTATGCCGTCATGCTGATAAAACTCCTGCCTGTAATGTATGAAATGCTTCCGCATGCTATCTGGTGGTTTCTCGGTGCGGTGCTTTTCATCCGCGTATGCGCATATGCGGCCGCGGCTGTAAAATACCGCCGCTTCGCCTCGCTCCATACTTATCTCAATAAGGCAACAGGCTTTGCCGTTTTCATGATACCGTATTATCTCGCTCTTCCCTGCCATACGGTGCTGTGCTTCGCGGCTTGCACGATAGGTGCCGTTTCCGCCTCGGAAGAGCTGATACTGCACATCATGGCAAAGGAATATAACGCGAAAACAAAAGGAATATTTTTCAGAGGAAAAGCAGAGGAATAAAATAGCAAGAAAATAACCGACAGGCGCACCTGTCGGTTTGTTTTTTTATGGAAAACGGATTTTACTATATGTCAATTTTCCCTGACCACGGGGCTTGAGGAAGTTAAGCAATGCGAAGCGTGTGTGTCGGCGTCGCCGAGACAGGGGGAATGGACACATACGCGAAGCGTGTGTGTTGGCGTCGCCGAGACAGGGGGAATGGACACATACGCGAAGCGTGTGTGTCGGCGTCGCCGAGACAGGGGGGGACGCCGACCCCTACAAGATAAAACTCAATTACAACAAATAGCCAAAATAAAAAAATATGCACTTTGTCCCGTCAGCGTACAGACTTCCGCACGCCCGCCACACTTTTATATGCGGGCGTGCAGGCAATGCGTGCACGAATCTGCTCGGCTTCCCCGTGTGTCATGTTCGCACGCGTGATATAGCCGAGATTGCCGGGAGTGGAAAAACCTCCGACTTTCGCTTTGCCCTTTGTCGCGCTTTCTCACCACGCACTACTTCTTGCGACTAACTCGTGCACGCGGGAAGAGATATCAAAGAGAGGGGAACGCTCTCTTTGATGACTTTTGGTATACTCCGTCTCGGCGACGCCGTTCAGAGGTGGCTTCGCCACCCTGAACCCTCCTCTTGGTCACACAAAAGTACGATAAAAGAAAAGTATTTTTATGTTTTTTCGGTTTGTCGGTGAATTAACCAATATCACAAAACCGACAGGAGCACCTGTCGGTTTTTCATTTCAAATCTATTCCCGCTTTTTTTGCCTGTGAATGCTGAAATTTTCGCGGTATACGATAAATCTTGCCGTCCTTTTTGAACCTTGCACCCGTCTGTTTGAAGTAAAACGGCACGCCGGCTTTCTCGCATTGCGCACGCAGGTCAAGCACCCAATCATAGTCGCAGATGCGGGCTTCGTTTCCCGATTCTCCGCCGCAGATAACACCCTCTATCTTATCGGAAAGATAAGGCGAAAGGTCTATTTTTGAGAGCAACGGCTCGCAGATTATCATTTTGTGGCGTATTTTCGCTTCGAGAAAAACGGGAAGTCGCCTTTTTGCTTCTTCCTCGTTCTCCACGGTACAGCATATCGTCACATTGCCGTAGCCATCGCCCCAGTCGGCGGGGACACATTCGGCAAAGCGGACGATACGCTTCGTTATTATCAGAAAATCAAGGTCGGGACGGCGATGTATCATCTGCCAGCATTCGTCGCGCCATGCGTCCGCCTTATCGAGGAAAAAATCCGAGGTAAAACATGTATATACAGGCTCGCCGTCGGGCTGGAGCTTATATGTTCCGTCGCGCGCAAGACGCACGGGCAGGTCGAAATCCGCATTTTTTGTCACCCTGCGGCTGTCTTTTTCAAAGCGCGAATCCGTTCTGTATACATAGCAATGCATACAGCCTGCACTGTATTTGTCGCACCCGTGCCAAGGGTTCCAGAGTGCCATTTTATTTTGTTACCGTGACGATGAAGCCGTCCACGTTGTTGCCGGAAACGGTATATTCTCCGCTTGCGGGAACGGGCACAAATGTCACGGATTCGCTCGACTGTGCGGGGCAGAAATATATGAGATAATCAACGCCCTCATAACTGTATTCGAGCGGCTTGTCGGAATAAGAATAGTCTTTTCTGAGCAGGTCTATGTATTCTTCGAGGCAGAGATTGTTTTCTGTCATATATGCGGAATGAGGCACGCCGACATAGCGAAAATGCCATGATTCATGCAGAATTTTTGTTATATCCACCTTTGCGCCGTCATAGCGGAGAACAAAGCCGTATTTCGCACAGTTCTTTACAAGCCATTCCTGCTGAGCGGCATTGAAATCGACCGTCGCGCCCTTGTGCGTGAAAATCTTCAGGTCGATGGCAAGTCCCGTATGGTGCTCGCTGAAACCGGGATTTGTGGCGTAATATTTGCCGACCTCTTCGCCCATCTCTTCTATGGTGCGGTTATAGACATTCTGCTGACGGTTGTAATCGCGGTAACCGCTGGCTACTATTATCTTGTCCGTCTTGCCGTCGGCACCCGTTCCAAAAGTCTCGGGCAGAGCGGCTTTCAGGTCGGTGAACATCTTGTTCATCGGCATTATGATATCGCGGCGCAGTTTTGCATCTATGCCGAGAACATAATTCGTATTATATCCCTCCTGACCCCAGAGCGAAACGATATCGCGCGATTCCTCCGCGGCTGTCGGGAATTTGTATTCGACGGAATTATTTACAAGTATGAGTTTGCCCTTGTGAACATCGTCCGAAGCATAAGGCTTGTTTACATAGTTCTTGCGCCATTCGGGAACGACTGTGAGCGGGTCGACGGTGGTTTCCGTTGTGACCGTGGTTGTTGTTTCTGTTGTCTTGGCAGGCTTCTTGTTTGCTATCGCCTTTATTATCAGCACAAAAAGGACGATGACAAGCACCGCAACAAGAAAGAGTGAAAGCAGCGCTGTCATGCCCTCCTTATTCGGCTTGAATTTAATCTTTTTATGACCCTGAGGTCTTTTTGCCCCCTGCCCGTTTGCAGAGTAGCCTCTGTAATCGTTATTTCTGTTTTCGTCGAAGTTCATTTTGTCCTCCGTTTTGCATCGAGTAATGGTAATATATATTCTACCATTAAAATCGAAAAATGTCTATAGGATTTTTAATTATTTTATTTTTTTGCGAGAAATATCCGTCTTTTTGCTTCCCCATATTGATTATTTACAAAATTTATGGTATACTTATACTATATTATAGAAAAAGACAGCGCGGGAAACAAAAAAAACATTATCGGAAAGAGGATATTCAAATGAAACGGAAAGAACAAAACGGCGATATCGCCATTATGCTTCCGCCGGAGGGGAAATTCGCCCGCTTCTGGTTCCGTCTGAAGCACAGCGAATATTTATATCTGCTGGCGGCGTTTTTCCTGCCGTTTACCATACTGCTCGGTGTTTATGCCTGCCTCGGCACGCATCCGTTCGGAAACAGCAGCGTACTCACGCTTGACCTTCAGGCACAGTATATTTACTATTATGAGGAAATACGCCGACTGCTCACGCAGGGCGGAAGCTGGCTTTATTCATGGAAGCGCACGCTCGGCGGCGAATTCATGGGTATCGTTGCATATTACGGCGCGAGCCCGCTCAATATCATATTTGCGCTTTTCCCGAAAGACAGAATAGCCGACGCCATGATGACCATACAGCTTTTCAAGGTCGGCTTCATGGGTCTTACATTCGGCTACTACATCCATAAGACGCGCTTCGTCTCGCAGATGCACACCATCGCTTTCTCGCTGATGTATGCTCTCTGTGCATATTCCGTTGTTCAGCTTGCAAACCCGATGTGGCTCGACGCTATGATATTCCTGCCGCTCCTGATACTCGGGCTTGAAGCGCTGATAAACGAGAGAAAATTCATCCTATATACCGCATCGCTTACGATGATTTTCATAACCAATTACTATATCGGTTATATGTGCGGTATATTCACCTTTTTCTATTTCCTTTATTATTACAGCCTCAAGCGCGATGACCTCATGTATAAAGGCGAAGAAAAGATTTCTCTTTTCAAAACCTATGGTTTCCGCACATTCATGCGGTTCGCTTTCTTCACGCTGATTTCACTGCTCATCGCGGCATTCATGCTCATCGCGGCATACTATTCGCTCACCTTCGGTAAATCCGGCTTCTCAAATCCCTCATACAGTTTTTCGTTGCGGTTTGATTTTCTTGACCTCATCGTCAAGCTCCTGCCAGGCTCCTATGACTCTGTGCGTCCCACGGGACTTCCGATGATATACAGTGGTCTGCTCGCGCTCATCGCCATTCCGCTCTACTATATGTCGCCCGCCATCACAAAGAAGCAGAAAGTATGCGCTTCCATGCTCCTTGCGGTACTGCTCTTCAGCTTCAGCATAAATGTGATAGACCTCGTATGGCACGGCTTCTCCGCTCCCAACTGGCTCAACTACAGATATTCGTTTGTTTTCTCGTTCTTCATCATAGTCATGGCATATGATGCCGTGGCTCATATAGAAAAGATAAAATTCGGTCAGGTCGGCGCGGTCTGTGCGATACTTGCCGTGCTCGTCATGATTATCCAGAAGCTGGATTATGTTTTCGACCAGGATACTAAGCAGAATCCGCTCGACGATGCCACCTGCATATTCCTCACACTCGTGCTTATCGCGGCATATGTGATAGTGCTGAATCTGCTCTCTAACAGGTCATACGAAAGCTCGGCGGCGTTTATCCTCGCCATAGTCGTATGCGTGGAAATGTTCGCGAATACGCTGATAACCATCGCCGAGGAGCAGACGGATGTCGGCGCGGTAAAATATGACAACTATCTGGAAAACAACGGCACAAAAGAAAATTATTCCTCCTACCGCGGCGCGATACTGCGCAGTCAGGATGTCGTAAATAAGGTTCTTGCCGGCGACAAATCATTCTACAGGATGGAAATGGTTCGTTCGCTCTACAGAAATGCGGTCAATATGCCGATGGCTTTCGGCTTCAACGGCATAGCGCACTCCACCTCCACGCTCAACTCCTCCGTAATCAAATTCATGAATTCCCTCGGCTATACCTCGCAGAGCCACTACACATATTATGTCGGCGGCACACCGCTTTCCGATGCACTGCTCGGAATCAAATATGTGATAACGGAAAACGATACTCTCGACCCGAAAATATATACCGTTGCCGAGAGCGGCACGAAATATTACAAATATATCAAGAGCGACGATGTGATATATGCCATGCAGAATACCAAGGCTCTGCCGATAGCATACGGCGTAAGCCCGAGCATGCTCACGGCTGACCTCGGCGATATCAGCGGAACGATAACGGGACTGGAATTTCAGAATAACATGATTCTCGAAATGCTCTCGGGAACAGGCTTCCGCAGTAATGTTTTCAAGGGAATCAGCGCCACCATCGATTATGAAAACTGCAATATGGGTATCAGCTATACCCACCCGACAAAGTATATCGACAAGGACGGCAATCAGCAGGTTCACGATACGCCTTACTATACCTTTGACAAGGCAACGGACGGCGCAAAGGTTACCTTCACGCTGACAGCTCCGCAGGACGGCGATATATATGTTCACTTCCCTGCCGATAACTTCCAGAAAACCTGCGATCTCTATGTAAACGGCAAGTTCATCAGCGAGTATTTCAAGGATACATCGGGCATTCTGAATATCGGCTCATTCAAGAAAGGCACAAAGATTGTCGCCGAGCTCCGCCTGAAAAAGGATGCGACATATTTCTCCAGAGAATCGGATTATTACTTCTACTGCGTTGACTACAACGCGATGACAGAAGCGATAAACGCGCTCGACAACTGTGGAATGTATGTCGAGGAGCACGGAAATTCCCATCTCAAGGGTGAAATCACCGTAACAGATGGGCAGACCCTCGTATTCACGACCATCCCTTACGATGCCGGCTGGAATGTTTATGTAGACGGCAAAAAGGTGGAAACACACCGCACACTCAGCGCTCTTCTCTCATTTGAGGTTGAGGAAGGCTTCCATACGCTTGAATTCCGCTATATGCCGAAATGCTATGTCATCGGGTTTATCGCGAGCGGCGTCGGTATCGTGCTTTTCGCTTTCTTCATTATTATAACAAAGGTGAAAAAAGTGAGAAGCAAGGTTTTCGCAAAGGCGAAATTCCTCGGCGAATTTATAAACGACGGCACACCCGCCGTAATCGAGGGTGAGGCGCATGAGGTCGCAGAGGAAACGCCGGAAAGCGGCGGCGCGGATGCGGAGCAGGCGGAAAGCACCAATGCGGAAATAAGTAATGACACAATAGCTTCCGATGGTACAGAAACGGAAGATAAATCGGAATCAAAACCCGATGATGCTCCCGACGCAGAGTAAATAAAGTAAAAACCAGAAAATACCGGTTGCAGCGTTCGCTGCAACCGGTATTTTGCTATAGCAGTCTGTCTTTATTATTCGTTGTTTTCGCCTTGCTTTTCGGCAGGCTCGGAAGTTTCGTTTGCTTCTGCTTCTGCTTCTGCTTCAGTTTCAGCTTCCTCCTCCGCTTCTATCTCTGCCGATTCCTCTTCTTTTTCGTCGGCTTGTGCTTCCGCTTTGGCATCGGCTTCCGCCTCTTCCTTCTCTTCCTCGGCTATCTGCTCGTCCATCGCTTCCTCCGCTTTCGCTATTACCTTATCGCGTGAAGAAGTATGAATTACCGTCTTGTCCTTGTATTCATCGGGTGTACCGAACTGCTCGTTTTCATAGTTTACCTCAAATTCGGGCTTTGCTATATCATTGGAAAATTCCGCGGTCTGCTCAAAGGGGCTTCTTGCCATAGCGCGCTTCTTTGCTTCCGACTGCTCAAGGCTGTCGGTGCGTTCAAACTCGCTCGTGTCAAACTGCACCTCGCCTGTCATGGCAAGACTGGACTTCGGCGGCTTGATACCGAGCAGTACCGTGATATCCACTATCTCATCCTTACCGATAACACCGCTTGCCGCCATTTTCTTATGCCTTATCAGCAGGAAAGCGATAAGCGCGGCAGAAAGAACGAAACCTACACCCGCCACTATCTGGGAAACACGCAGGCTTCCGATATAGAGCGAGTCTGTGCGCAAGCCTTCGATAAACATTCTGCCGAGTCCGTACCAGCAGGCATATTCGAGGATTATCTGCCCATGGAATTTGCGCTTCTTATAGAATATATTGATAAGCGTGAAGCCTATCACATTCCAGAGAGATTCATAGAAGAAGGTGGGGTGAACATATCGCGTCTCCGACATGCCGAGCTTGCGTATACCCATGCGCCATGGCAGGGTCGTATCGCCGCCGTATGCCTCCGCATTCATGAAGTTGCCCCATCTGCCGATAGCCTGCGCTATCATGACGCCCGGGATAACCATATCGCCCATCATGCAGAAGGACTGCTTCTTGTGCTTTGCCACAAGGAAAACCATCAGTGCGCCGACAATCACGCCGCCGTAGATTGCAAGACCGCCGTCACGCGGGCTTATCACATCCCAGAATGAACTGTAGCTGTGGTCTTTCAGCGAGAAGAGCACATAATAAAGTCTCGCGCCGAGAACCGCTATCGGGACTGTCCAGAGCGTGTAGTCAAGCACGGCATCGAGATTGATTCCGACCTGATTTGCACGCCATGCGAGGTAGGAAAAAGCCACTATGATGCCGAAGCATATTATGACGCCGTACCACATTATATCGAGTCCGAAGAGACGGAAAGCAAGACGGTTTACCGGAAATTCGCCTATGCCCAGCCCGGGAAATGATATTATGGAAATATATTCGGAGGGATTCATATAATTTTTCTCCTTTTCACTTTTTTACTTGCTGATGGGCTTGACTATACTCATCGCATAATATTTCTCATTGAAAAGCTCGGGGAGCAGAGCCATGACATCATCATATGTCACACCCGCGAGGATATCGCCGTATGCGAGCCAGTCGAGCCCGTCATGCAGGGCATATGTGAAGGTTTCCGCCAGCTCCGTGGAATCGAAGCTTTTGATATATGAAGCATATTCGGCTCTCTTTATGCGTTCAAAATCCGCGCGGTCAAAGCCGTTTTTCTTTGCATCTTCAGTATGGGAAACCACCTTTTCATAGACCTTCTCGGGATCATCGCTCTCGCCCTGAATATATACGACGGATGAATTTCTGTCATGATCGAACGATGCGGCAAAGCCATTTGCCAGCCCGCTCTCATACATTTCGATACCGAAAGCGGAGGAAGCGCCGAAGAGAAGCTCCGTGAGTATATCACCTGTCGCCTGCTTCTTTGCTCTCTCGAGCGGATCTGCGGAAATCTTTATATCCTTTACGCCGATATAGAAGAGCGGCTTTGCAACCTCAAATTCGGCTGCCACGCGCTTCTTGTTTACTTCGGGCTTCTCGCTGTTATACGAGCGTATAATTTCCTTCGGCTCCTGAATGGGAAGAATCTTATCAGCCACGCGCAAAACGGTCTCGGGGTTTTCCGCCGTATTTACGACAAGCATCATATTCGAGAGATTATAGAAAACCTCATAGCATTTATAGAGCAGCTTGTCGGTTATCTTCGCGATAGAGTCCACCGTGCCGGCAACATTGAGCTTTATCTGATTATCCTTATAGAGTGCGTCCATCAGGTTGTAGTAGAGCGCACGGTGAGGATTGTCCTCGCCCATGCGTATCTCCTGACCGATGATACCCTGCTCCTTTGCCACAGTCTCGGGCGTGTAATACGGCTTTGTGACATAATCGAGCAGTATTTCGAGATTTTCCTCAAAATGGTCGGAGCAGGAGAAAAGATACGCCGTCATCGCAGAGCCTGTAAAGGCGTTCGCATCCGCGCCGTATTTGGCAAAGCGGGCAAAGGTATCGCTTCCGTCCTCGTTTTCGAACATCTTGTGCTCGAGGAAGTGCGCTATGCCGTCCGGCACGCGGGTAAATTCCTTATCGCCCGCAAGCCTGAAGCAGTTGTCTATCGCGCCGTATTTCGTGCTGAATAAGGCATAGCTTGTAGTGAAGTTTTTCGGTATGATATAGATATCAAGTCCGCTCTTGTGGTGCGTATAATAATATTTTTCGCCCAGAGCCTTGTTTTCGGTAAGTTTAAGCTCACTCATCTTCCGCTACCTCCGTTCCGCAAAGGAAATATATCGTATCAAGCTTTATGCTCTGCGCTCTCGCCACTATCTGCTCCTTTGTGATGGCATTTATCTTTGCCATGCGCTCCTCCGGAGTTTCCGATGTGCCGCATATCGCGCATTCAAAGCACCAGCCCGCTATCTGACTTGTCTTATCCGTTATCGAACGCAGACTGTTTATGAGAGTGTTCTTCGCGTCGGAGATTTCCGTATCGCTTATCTCGCCGCGCTTGACGCTCTCAAGCTGAGCGATAATCTCGCTTATCGCCTGCTTTTTCTTTGCAAATTCGATGCCGCTGTTTACGAATATCGCGCCCTTTACCGCGTCATAGCCCGCACTGCAATAGTAGCAGAGACTGAGGCGCTCGCGCACATTCATAAAGAGCTTGCTGCTCGTGCTTCCGCCGAAAATGACGGATACCATCTGCATCACGAGAAAATCATCGTCCTCGCGGCAGCAGCCGGCACGAAAGCCAAGTGCGAGCTTGCCCTGACCGATATTCTGATGCTCATAGACAGTCTTCGGCTCGCCCTTCGGCTCGCGGACAACCTCTGTTTTAAGGTCATAACCGGCACCGCGGCAAACGCCTGCAAACATGGCTTCAAAAGCCGCCGTAACCTTATCGAAATCCATATTTCCGACGGCGGAAATCTCTATTCTCGCGTTTGCAAGCAAGTCAAGGTACGCCGCGTAGACGCGCTCGGGTGTGAGCGCCGAAATGGTCTCCACGCTTCCCTTTTCGCTCTCTGCATAGGCTTCGCCGCGGTACATCTCCTCGCGCACGCGGCGGTTTGCATATGCTATTTTGTTATTGGCATCGGCGCGGACGGAATCGGCAAGCTTTGCCTTTTCGCTCTCCACATATTCGCTTCTGAAAGCGCCGTTTTCAAGCACAGGGTGGAAGAGCATCTGCGATATCATCTCAAGCATGCCGCCGGTAATGTCCGTTCCGTCCATGGAATATCTGTTTGCGAGCATACCCGCGTTTATATTTATTATCTGCGTATCGCCGCGCTTGCCGATATTTGCCCATATGCCGGAGTCATAGAGCGATTCGAGCTGCTTGCGGATGGCGCCGATATCGGGATATTTCTCCGTTCCTCTCTTGAGAACATAAGGAACAAGCGCATTTGCCGCCGCATTTTCTTTTGAAAGCGGCATAACAAAGGCTATTCTGATAAAGTCGGATTTGAACTTGTCGGTTGCCACGGTATTAACAAAGACATTTTTTGCTATTTCTTTTCGTGTAAATGACATTTCTTTTTCCTTTCGGGATTATATTTTATATATATTACCATATTTTCCTCTCTTTTTCAATAGTTTGCGGATAAAATTTAATAGTATACGGTCATTGACATAACTGCAGTATTATGTTATAATTATAATATAAATTTCCCAATGCGGAGAAAAGAGGTTTTTATGGATACAATACTTACATGGGCAAGCGAACATATCGATACGCTTGTCTGGCTCACTGTCATCATCGTGGCAACCGTTATCGAAGCGCAGACGCTGGCGCTTGTTTCGATATGGTTCATCCCGTCTGCTGCGGTATCGCTCATTCTTTCGTTCTGCCGCGTGAATATCGGCATACAGATAGCCGTTTTTGCGGTGCTGTCGTTTATTCTGCTCATCTTTTCGAGAAAGATATTCGGCAAGACGCTCCGCATAAAGCCCGTCGCCACAAATGCCGATTCGCTGATAGGTGAGCGCGCCGTCGTAACCGAGGATATCAACAATATCGAGGGCAGGGGCGCGGCGAAGGTTCGCGGGTTGGAATGGACGGCAAGGTCGGCTGACGGCGAAAATATCGAAGCGGGTACGGTTGTGCTCGTCATCGGCATAGAGGGCGTAAAGCTCATATGCAAAAAAGACAAATCTGACAAGAATTAACGGAGGTTTATTATGTTACCAATTATTATTCTCGGCATTCTTCTGGCTATAGTAATCATCGTTCTCATATCGAATATCGTTATCGTACCGCAGGCTCGTGCCGCTGTAATCGAGCGCCTCGGAACATACCATACAACATGGCATACGGGCTTCCATTTCCGCATTCCTTTCGTTGAGAGGATATCGAAAAAGGTTTCGCTCATGGAGCAGGTCGCAGACTTCCCTCCGCAGGCGGTCATCACAAAGGATAATGTAAAAATGCAGATAGATACGGTCGTTTTCTTCCAGATAACAGACTGTAAGCTCTTTGCATACGGCGTGGAAAACCCCATGTCGGCTATAGAAAATCTGACAGCCACCACTCTCCGTAATATTATAGGTGAACTGGAGCTGGATAATACACTTACGAGCCGCGATCTGATAAATACGAAAATGCGTGCTATTCTTGATGAAGCCACAGACCCTTGGGGCATCAAGGTCAACCGCGTTGAGCTGAAAAACATCATGCCTCCGAAAGAAATTCAGGATGCGATGGAAAAGCAGATGAAGGCAGAGCGTGAACGCAGAGAGCTGATTCTTCGCGCAGAGGGCGAAAAAAATTCTACCATCCTCGTAGCCGAAGGTAAAAAACAGGCAATGATTCTCGATGCCGAGGCTCAGAAGCAGCGTGAAATTCTTCTCGCGGAAGCAGACAGAGCAGCCAAAATCTGTGCGGCAGAAGGTGAAGCGGAAGCAATACTGAAGATTCAGGAAGCAACAGCCGAGGGTATCAAGAAAATAAACGAAGCCGCACCCACCGAAAATGTCATCGCGATAAAGAGCCTTGAAGCTTTCGGAAAGGCGGCAGACGGCAAGGCGACAAAGATTATCATCCCGAGCGATATTGCATCGCTTGCAGGTCTTGCGACATCGGTTTCCGAGCTTTTGAAAAATGACATGAAATAAGAAAAACAAATCCGCGGCGAAAACCGCGGATTTTCTTTTGGAGAAGATTATATGAATAAGAAGATTTGGGCTTGCCACTGACAGTCCGTTAGCCGCAGAGCAGAAACCTCACTTTCCATGTTTTGTTTATTATCTCTTTGTCTCGATGAGACCGTATTCGCCGTCTTTTCTGCGATATACCACATTTACATCGGCACTTTCCTGATCCTCATATACGAAAAATTCATGGCCGAGCAGATTCATCTGGAGAATAGCCTCCTCCGCCGACATTGGCTTGAGCGCGAAATTCTTTTTATGAATTCTGAATTCCTTTTCCTCATCCACAGTCTCGGTAAAATCGGGGCTCGGAGCAAACGCACCTTCGCGCAGGCGCTTTTCAAGGCGCGTCTTGTTTTTGCGTATCTGGCGGTCGATAATATTTACCGCAGGGTCGATGGCATGGAGGAAGGATTCAGCCTCCACTTCGCTGCGATAGATCATACCACGGGATGAAATGGTAAGCTCGAGAATCTGATGCTCTCTTTTCCTTGAAAGAGTGACAAATGCCTGTACCTCGTCGTCAAAAAACTTGTCGAGCTTTCTGAGCTTCTTTTCGATAATTTCTTTTTCATTATCGGTGAGTGTGACCTGCCTCAGCAAAATACTGGTTTTCATAGTTTACCATCCTTTCGGCAGGATGAGCCGCATATACACGCCACTTTATAGAAATGCCATGCGTAAATCGGCATCCCGCATATTATTTCGGAAACGAAAAATGGTATTCCCGTTTCTTGTCTATATTATATCATAAAAAACGCGAAAATGGAATCTCTTTTTGATAAATCTGTATAATTTCGTATGATTGAATAGATAGCATATATTATTTTTGGCACTTTTTCACATATTGTGAATTTTGCTTTGCAAATGTGTCAATACTTCGTGAAATTCGGGAAAATTTATATTGTATATTTTATAAATTTATGGTATAATGTGCGCAGAAGCCTTGCTATCGCAGTCTTGCGGCTCTCGCCGCCGTGCGCTTTTTGCGCACCCGCGCCATTGTCGGCTTCGCAAAAATGCCTTTGCAAGCAAGCATTTTTGCTTCATGGTATAATAGAACACGGTATAACATTAGTCTGTAATCGTACATTCACTTACCGTGTCTGCGAGTTTGATGCGTGGCATCAAACTCTAAT
>CAJKRH010000017.1 GCA_905202255.1 uncultured Ruminococcus sp. | reverse complement strand
TCATATTAGCAATAATAAGATTTACGGCATCATCATCGTCGATAAACTTTCTGTCAATTACACCGTCGTGAGCTTTATTTATAATGTCCAAATCAAGAATCTTTTTCATTCCGCCGATATAAACAGTATCATACTCAAAATAACTTTCAAGCCAAAAATATTGCAGCCTTTCTCCGTTGCTCGTTTTTAGCACATTGCAACCTGATACAAGCATTGGAGTATCGTCATCAGCTTCCGTTCCGATATATCTGCCCCATTCCTCTATTGGTGCACTCTGCTTGTCGGTTTTTATTTTAGGGATATTTGATATGATTTCTCTGATAACATTTGGACATACAAAATACCCCAGTCTTTTCATTCCGAAATTGCTTCCGTAAAATTTTATCCGATTATCATATTCGTTAAATGTCTTTCGAAAGTAGTCTGCAAAATCACTTACCTTAAAGCAAAGCAATTTCCTTAATTTTTTTATTTCATCATATCTTAAAATTATAAAATTCGTGGTATAAAACTGACCATCATAAATAACAGCTCTTTTTGAAATCAATTCTTTCAGCGTACCTTCTATATAAATTTCGGGCATATGCAATGCTATAGATATTTCATGCAGCGTAGCCTTTTTGTTATAAGCATACTTGCATATTGATTTTTCTATCGCCGTATCAATTTTAAATTCGTCACTAACAAGTGAATCAAAAACGAAATTTTCTTTCATGTCTTCTCCTTCTTTTACTTAATATATAAATTGGTTTAGACTGCAATTGCAGTTATATAGTGTCATTTTTGTAGAAATGGATAGGCAATATACAAAAATTTTTATTTATAATAAACTCGAATTTTTATTATAGAACACCAGATTATAAAAATTCGATTTTTCTATTTACTTTTACAAAAGAAAAATATATAACTTATGAGGGTTTTTTACCATTGTTGTTGCACTCTGCCGTACTTCCGCCGCTCGGTTCTACACCAGATGATGTGCATGTTGCACCAAAAAGAATATCCTGCACTTCTTCCAAATCAAAGAGTTCCGGCTTTATGTATTCCAGCTTCATCTTCTTACCCCCTTTCACATAAATTAATGTATCTTATCACCATGGCGTTCTTAATACGAACCGTCTATTATCGTATTAATGGAATACATTTAAAAAATAGCTTCATCCAAATCACTATTTAATGCAAAAAACAAGGAGTGAATATTACATTTTGAAACTATATCATAAGAAAGATTAAATTCATACAAGGCATTATCATTTGACGAAATGACCATATAAGCTCGTCCGTACATTTCATGATATAATGTACTGATTTTTTCTCCAATATTCATATCGTCAATATGTAAGTACTCATCATGTTTTAGCATGAAAATATTCGATACCGGATACCACATTCCTGCAATCTTTGACCATGAAGGAGAACAAGATATTGGCGTAGCAGCGCATATAACATTTTGAATTTTATCATCAATCCTCAGCAAGACTAATTCATCATTCAATAACTCATCTGCCTTATTATATAGCTTATTAAAGACAGTACTTTTTCCGCATCCGGAAGGTCCCGAAAAAATATACGCTTTACCATCTTTCATTACGGAGCTACAATGTAATAAGCCATAATTATTCATACGGCATATTGTGTACATTACCAAAGCGGTCAATGAACGATAATCTCCAGTTTCAAACATATACTTTACATAAGGTCCGATAAAACAGACCATATCGCTTAAATCTGCCTTATAAAAGACAAAGCTATCATATACTCTATTGAAATTATATTCTTGTGTGTTTAGAACCCTATCCATATACTTGCAAAACAAACCATCACATGTAAAATTCATAAAATTCTCAGTTGTTTTACTAATTAGTTTTTCTCTATCATCATCAGAACAAGAAGCCTTATTAGCCCATTGAACTATATACGCATATA
Source organism: uncultured Ruminococcus sp. (assembly GCA_905202255.1). Lineage (GTDB taxonomy): Bacteria > Bacillota > Clostridia > Oscillospirales > CAG-272 > Apopatosoma. The sequence goes on along the minus strand of CAJKRH010000017.1, from coordinate 35,842 downwards.
TTCTTTCATCCAATATCATATTTCGGTTTACACTTGGCTCTATATAATACACACTCGCTTCATAATCATATGGTCTATCCAGATTAAACTCATTAGGTATACGCACATCAGACATGAAGTTAAATTTTACAGTTGAAATTCCGCAATTATATATAACAGCATTATTCATAACTCTCTCCACAGAGTCTGGATTTGGGGAACAGACCCTTTTCGTATAGTGATTGACATAAAGAATGTGGCGCTAATATATCGTTAGTTTCCATCGCCGCATACGCTCTGCAATGACCAAGGCACATATTTTTATGAACGCATATCCCGCAAACTCCTTTTAAACCACGCGGTATATTTTCCTTGATATATGACAAAAATACCGTATTTTCCCATAGTTCATGTAGTGATTTATCATATATATTTCCCAAAACCAATTCCTTAACTGTTAATGCAATTCCGCATATAGAAACATCGCCATTTGGCATTACAGCTATTCTGCTACATATGTCGCATTTTCCAACGCGTGTAGTGAGTAGTTCAGCTAGACTCGAAAATGCCATTGGAATCGGAAATGCTATGTGAAGATCATTGTGTTCTTTTTTATATTCATCTATTAAATTATGTATATAAATATAGTCTTCACTATCTATAATCTCAAAACTCGATGTATTTTTCGCTCGACCTGCCAAATTAACCGGATTTATTTTTATGCTTGGTATTTTATTATCAATGCAAAAATCTAACATATTAATAATGTCTGGCATATTCTCTTTTGTGACAGTATATATTATTTGCATTGGTATTTGCTTTTCGATGACAAGCTTAATTCCGTTTAGTGCTTTTTTCCAAGAGCCTTGCTTCTGTCGAAACCAGTCATGGTAGCCATCATTTGGCGAGTCCAAACTTATAGCTATATAGTCAAAGCAATCCTTAAACTCTTCGATATTATTTTCATCTATCAATGTCCCGTTCGTTTCAATTGAACAATTAATATTATTGTTCTTAATATATTTTGCGATACTCAAAGTATCATTATATAATAGAGGTTCTCCTCCAGTTAATTTTATGCTTTTTACTCCCAAAGCTTTTCCTTCATCAACAATTGATTTCCATTTCTTCAATGTAAGGCTTTTGTCTTCACAAGCTGATGAAGCGTCCACCCAACAATGCAAGCACTTCAAATTACATCTATTTGTCAAATGAAATATCATTGTTTTAAGCAATTCCATGTTTCCCTCCATAATTAATCATTTTGATTCAATATATTTTTTAAACAATAATCGTTGTTTCCCAGTATATCACCATTATAATACGAAACAGCACGACAGCCCCCGGCACATTTGTCTTTAATAACACAATGCCTACAGTCTTTTATATTATCGATTGATATAGATGATAAATTTCGAAAATCATTTAGAATATTGGAATTCCTCCATATATCTAAAAAATCATCGTTGTTAATATTTCCGCAATCAACGCCAGCCAGCATCTCACACGGAGAAATATGACCGTCTGCATATAGTACTACTGAACTCTTTGCAGCTCCGCAGTCCGAAATTGTGCCTGTATTGGGTACAAAGCCATTTAATTTACGCCTTAAATATTCTTTGTACAGCAAGGCATTTTTGTAGAATGTTCCACCGACAAAATTGCCATATTTTTTATGTAAACTAATTATTTTTTCACATGCCAATGTATATTCATTTCGATCAAGTAAGAGCTCACCAACTGTTTGCTTTCCATATCCTACGGGACAGAAAAGATTGAATTCCAAAGATTTAGCACTCAAGCGTTTTGCTTGCTCAGCAATGTCTTCGAGCAAAAGATAATTGTACTTTGTGACAACACAAAAAAGGCGCACATTCAAATTTTTATACTGAGTAAGGTATTTTATGCCTTTGATTACAGATTCAAAAGTATTGTGACTACGCAATAGTTCATACGATTCAGCTTCTGGACCATCAAAACTTATGCTTATTCTTCCACGCATAGGAAGGTCGTTTAAAAATTGCGCCATTTCCTCCGTTACAAGAGAAGCGTTCGTGTTTAACGAGCAGCGAAATCCTTTTTCGGTCGCATAGCTTAAAATATCTTTAATATATGGTACTACAAGTGGCTCACCGCCAGAAAAAGTGAGTTCAAACACTCCGTATTCAGACAGCTTGTCAAGGATTTTCAGCCACACATCCAAATTACATTCACTGTTTTTGTCGCTCCCGGCACTCGCAAAACAATGCTTGCATCTCATATTACATTTGTTAGTTACCGATAGGACAACAGAAAATGGAGCAGATAGAAGTTTACTCATAATCCACCAATCCTTTATTATATAAGCTAACAATAAAGCTCTCTATGTCTTGGTAGACAGTCTTCACATCCGGAGATACGATTTGATTAATTACAGCTGTAGCTATATCAGACAGTTGATTTTTTCCATCCAATTGTTCTAAGATAATTCTTCCAAAACCGTTAGTCGTGAAAAATTTACCATTCTCATTGTTAAAAAGAATTTCATAATCACCTTCGCTTCTTCTTATAACACATTTTTTTAATATCGGCTTTTCATTACTAATTTTATCACCCTTCAATACGCGTCCCAAAAGTCTGTCTTCGTCAACAGGATAGTCATCATGTGTCAAGTCGTCCCCTTTTGTTATAAGTTTTACCTTATCTCCTTCATATACAATTTCCTTGCACCTATGCACGACCAACAAATGGCGATCCGCGCTCAAAAATGCAACCATATCTCCTACATTTATATTTGAAATATTTTTAACGCCATAAACCAAAAGTCTTTGAGCATTATTAATAGCAGAGCTCATACTACCGCCATCATATGTAAGGCAAGCACTTGCATTTTTGCTCAAATAAATTTTGTAGAAATTAAAATAAAGTTCTGCCACTTCAATCGGTCTTGAATTCGTTGTCACAATAATTTTCCTTTCTTTCAATCCATCAATATATTCTTTTATATCATTCAAATCTTTTTCTTCAATATTATATACTGTATAGAAGAAATCAAGTAGAGATTCCATTGAAACAGGCATTTTCATGGCTTCCAATATAATTGCCCCCATTTCGTTTATTTCTGTTATCGTACCCGTCATTATATTAAATACGATCACTCTTCCTTTTATTGACTTCATAACACAATCATTTGATGCAACTAAATTCATATTTTTCTCCTTAATATATTAATTTTTATTAACTGCAAAAAACTTCAAAAGTAAAAACTTATCCACGCCTTACTTTGATTTAATTCTCTCAACACTTGTACCCAACAATCCATATAATACAGAATTAATCTCATCAATCTTATCTGTCTTTTCCCAAGGCAGATCAACATCAGATCGTCCCATGTGACCATAGCATGCAATATTTTCATACATTGGTCTTTTTAAGTCAAGTGTATCAACAATAGCACCAGGTCTCAAGTCAAATACTTTTTCTATAATATTTTTAATAAGATCGTTTGTATATTCACTAGTACCAAATGTATCCACATAGATTGAAACCGGCTTCGACATTCCTATGGCGTATGAAATTTGAATCTCACATTTTTTTGCTAATTCGGCCGCCACAATATTTTTCGCAATATATCTTGCCATATAGGCAGCACTACGGTCAACCTTGGTGGGATCTTTTCCCGAAAAAGCGCCGCCACCATGTTTTGAATGCCCGCCATATGTATCCACAATAATTTTTCTTCCGGTAAGACCGCTGTCTCCATGAGGTCCGCCAATTTCAAAGCACCCTGTAGGATTAACATATAGTTTCAAGCCATTCCTATAGTACTCAAACGGTATGGTAGGAATAACTATCTTTTCAAATATCATTTTTTTCAACTCCGCCATATCAACTTCCGGGTCGTGCTGAGCGGAAACGATAACTGTATCAACTTTAACGGGTTTATCTTCATCATATTCAATTGTAACCTGAGTCTTCCCATCAGGTCTAAGCCCTACTATTTCGCCGTTCTTTCTTACTTCGGCAAGTTTTTGAGCAAGTTTATGTGCCAAAGAAATAGAAAGTGGCATAAATTCCGGCGTTTCATTGCAAGCATATCCAAACACCATTCCCTGATCTCCAGCTCCGATTTCTCCCGAATCACTTGAGTGATTAACTCCTTGCGCAATATTACAAGATTGCTTACCGATAGCAGTCACTATTGAACAAGTGTCAGCATCAAACCCCATCTCAGAAGATGTATATCCAATTCTCCTTACAACATCACGGGCAATCTTTGTACAATCAACAACCGCATTGGAGGAAATTTCTCCAAAAATGAATATCATACCTGTAGTAGCTGCAACTTCGCAAGCAACTCTGCTTTCCGGATCGTCTCTCAAAAATGCATCCAGTATCGCATCGGAAATTTGATCGCACATTTTATCAGGGTGACCTTCTGTAACTGACTCTGATGTAAATAGTTTTCTTCCCATAAAACATCTCCTTAATTTTTTTGAATTATAACAATTCTTATAATATAAAATTGTAACCCAAGTTGGTACCATCCAAATATTCGCTTTTTTCAAACATCAACTTACGCCAAGTCTTATATTTTATAGAAATGTCACAAACAATTTTAATTCCAGCATCATATTAGCATGCTTCTTTGCCAATTTCAACAGTTTTGGACAAGTGTCGACTTAACTCGCCTATTCGTTGGGTAAACCGATATACTGATATATTATGGCTATTTACTTTTTTTATCAGATATGTTATAATATTTTCGTAATATCACAAGCCAAACGATAAGGAAAGGACTCAAAAATGAAAATATCTATATGCGACGATTTAAAAAATGAACTAGATAAGCTTGAAAACCTTTGCTTTGAATATGACCGCAACGCAATAATAAGCAAATACTCCAATGGTCAAGAGCTTTGCAGCGAGCTCAATGATGGAAACAAAGCCGACATCATTATATTGGATATTGATATGCCAGGAGACGATGGAATTAAGATCGGCAAAAGAATCAGAGAATCTGGTAGCGATGTAATTATTATATTCTATACCAGTTATCCTCAATATGCCGTCGAATCTTATGACTGTGATGCATTTTATTATTTAATGAAAGACTGCTCAAAAGAGAAGTTTTTTACCGTTTTGAAAAGAGCTTACGATAAGCTGAAGATAAATAGAAAATACATTATCATTCAACAAAGAAAAACGCCTCGCAGGATTTCGATTTCTGATATCTACTACATTGAATGCGTCAAAAAGCATTTGATCTATCATATTGAAGGCGAAGATATTGAAATATCAGCAAACCTGTCAGATGCATATTCTGAATTAAAAGACTTCGAATTTTATCAGGTACATCAGGGATATATAGTTAATCTAAAGAAAATCTATAAAATAGATGATTACATGATAATATTGACCAACAGCAACAAAGTGCCGATAAGCGTCAGAAAGAAAACAGAAGTAATAACCAGATACGCCGATTTTATGGAGAAAAACTTATGACTCTACTTCAAAACATATTATTGAATGGTTTAAGCGCCGCATTGACTGTTTATTCATTTTTCTTGTTCTACAGCGCTATTGCACCCAGAAAAGCCAAAAAGCTAATTACATTATTATGCTTGACGCTAATAACAGTACTATTTACCCTCACATTGACATTTGCTGAAAATCGCATCATCAATATGTCAATACTCTTTGTGCTCGTAATATCAATATCCTTGCTATTTGATATGAAATGGTATAACCATTTGATTATGCCACTTTTAATATTCGCTATTTCAGTTATTGCAGAAATAATTGTAGCCGGAGCAATATCCATTATTTTCTCCATAGATTTGGGAACAGGACGCACGGGTGTCTACTATATAATGGGCTTATTTCTTTCTAAATTTCTTGCGTATCTTTTCGTTATTATGTTTAAGTTAAGCAAACACAAGCTCCTGTTCGGCCGTTTCAGAAAAAGTACATTTTTCATTATTCTCGTCCCTTTGTCGACAATGGCAGTTATGCTATTACAGTATAATTACTTTATTTTAATTCAAAAAGACAACAACTCCCTCGTCATTGCAACTTTGCTTTGCTATTCTCTTTTAATACTATCGAATATCTTCATGTTTGATATTATTGACAGCATATACAACGACACAATAAAAGACGCACAGATCAAAATGGCAGCCGAAATCATTAAAAAGCAGGAGGAGCAATACCAACAACTCTTAACTTATCAAAAAGACTTATTAAAGATTCGCCACGATCAAAAAAATTACATACTTGGGCTGATTGATGCAATCGAAAATAAGAAATTCGAAAACGCACTGTCATCTTTAAGGAATGAATACTCCGTCGTCAGTAATTCGGCTATCTCGCAGAATAGTCAAAACGGAATATTGCACCTAATCATAAGCAGCAAAACCGATGAAGCAAAAACTATGGGAATTGAAATAGATTATTCCTATAGAAATATAGATAAAATCAACATTTCGCCAATAGATTTGGCTATTGCGTTAGGAAACGCTTTGGATAATGCAATAGAAGCAACCGATAAGGTTACAGATAGAGCGAAAATTGTTCAATTGTATATAGCCACACAGAACGGTTACGTAATAATCAATATAAAAAATCCTACTGAGCATAATGTTGACACAGAAAATCTCAACACTACAAAAAACGATTCCAATCTGCATGGATTTGGAATTCTCAGTATAAAAAGCATAGTGGCAAAATATCACGGAAATGTCGCGTTTAAGTGCGAAAACAATGAATTTCAAACAACAATTCTAATTGACAACAACGATTAAGCATTTTAAGTCGACGAACAGGCACAACATATTGATAATCTCTCCATAATAATGTATTATTTAATAAACATTGTTATGGAGGGATTTTTATTGTATAACAAACTTGCTCAAAACATAACTGAACAATATATTCAAAAAGGTATAATAACTGAAGAAAAAAGGGCTGTTTACAGATATGGTTTTGAAGTTTTATTCTCTACGATTGTCTATACTATCATATTTATTGTAATTGCTGCGGTTAGCGATTCTATCTTTCCCTCTTTATTTTTTTGGCTTGGTTTTTTTATCATCAGAAAGCTGTGCGGTGGATACCATGCGAAAACATATTTAAAATGTCATTTGCTCTTTGCATTAAATCATCTTGCTTTTGTTGCGTTACTAAAGTATGTATCAATTGCAAAAAATCCGATTTTTATGTCAATAGGTCTGCTCTTTTGCTCAATTGCAATATTCATATTTGCGCCTGTTGACCATCCCAACAAACCTTTTAAGGGAAATGAGTATAATAAATTTCGGATTAAAAGCAGACTGTATTGTATTGTTGTTTTCTCAGTAGCTGTGATAACATGCACGAATTGGATTCCTTACAATACAGTACTGTTTGGCTATATGTTCGGCACAGTTTCAGCTACGATATCGTTGCTGAGTGCAAAAATACAAAAACATCGGAGGATAACATGAAAAAACTCATCAAAAAATTATCAGCACTTCTCCCCGCACTGGCGCTTTTGGTAGGCATAGGAACGCTCAATTCAGCTTGTCTGCTATATTATTATCAGCCTGAAGTTCCCGAAGAAATGGATGCTTACCGAAAATAACAGGTAAAAGGCGTGCTCGCTATGAGCCCGCCTTTTCATTTACAAATACATATTCAGATTGTTCAACATATCTTCTATTCCATTGATTATTTTGGCTATTTGATGATATGATAGCTTTGTCAATTCTGCGCCTGTTAAATTTTTAATGAGCACTAAGATTTTGTCGCTGTGGTCTAATTTTGAAATACCATTTAAGTATTCGATTGTATTGTCATCAATATCGCTACTGCTGCAAAACAAAAAGCAAATCGGTATATTATATATTTGGGAAACCATAATCAAAATCGCATTTGGCATAAGCATATTTCCCTTTTCATACTGACGGTATCTATCGACTCTGATATTCAATAATTTTGATATATCACTCATCTGAAGACCCGCCGCATCTCTGAAAAGCCTCAAATTATTTTTCATATACACCTCTTGATTTAATTAAGCATTCATATCAGTATATCCTTGATAATAGGCGAAAAAATAAAAAAAGATTATTTCACCTATTGTTATAATAGGTGACTAATTCATAGGTATTATATCACAAAAACTCTCCAAATGTCAACAAATCAATACTGCTATCAAAAGAACATTGATGAAAATTTTCATTTTTGATTACATAGGCGTAAGAATATTTGTAAGAATTTCACCTATTATAACAATAGGTGAGTATCAAAACAGTTTGCCGAGGCGGTTCATTGCCTCGTGTTTATGCGGCATCAGACTATGCGCATAGCGGTTCAGCGTAACCACCGAATTCTTATGCCCAAGTATCTCCGATAGCGTTTTGACATCCATCCCGCATTCAAGCGCCCTTGTCGCAAAGGTATGTCGCAGGGCGTGAAAACCGCGATGCGGAATACCGAGTTTTTTCAATAGCAGACTGAAGCTATATTGATAAGACCGCACCGACTGCAATTTGTCCTCGCCCACCACATAGGTGGATCGGGACTTTTTCTTTTGCTCACGCAGGATCGGCAGTACCTGTCGCGGGATTGGAATCACACGGCGAGAGGTTGTTGTTTTCGGCGTGTCGGTGATCCGCTTGTACCCGTTTTCCGTCTTAGCATCGTGGCAGGTCTTGCTGACGGTCAGTTCGCCCTTTAAGAAGTCTATATCTGACCATTCCAAGGCAAGAAGCTCTCCGATTCGCAGTCCAGTGTAAAGGCAGAGGATAATACCGAACATCTTCGGGCGTTTATCCGTCAATACCGCCTGTTCAATCTTCTTTTGTTCGGCAGGGGTGAAGCATTCTATTTGTTTTTCCTGAATCCGTGGTCGTTTGACTTTGTCTGCGGTATAGGCTTCAAGGTATCCGAGGTTGTAGGCAACCTTCAGAGAACTTTGTATTACGGTGATGATTGCATTGACGGAGCTTGCGGAGAGTCCACCGCCTGTTCGCAGATTCCCATGCTCCAACAGTTCGGATATATATCGTTGCAGGATCAACGGCGTAATACCCTCAAGCTCCATCTCACCAAACTTCGGCAGGATATGTTGCTCTGTCAACTCGCAGTACAGAATATAAGTTTTTTGCTTCGACGCAGGTTTCACATAGTGTTCTAACCACTCGTGAAACCAATTTTTTGTTTGCATATTTTTTGCTCCTTTTCTTGTAATAATTATATTGTATCAAGATGAACCGATTTACTCATGACAATCCCATTAAAAGTGAATCCCACATCTCTTTACTCTTATCGGAGAGCAATTCTCCAAGCTGTTCCCTTTGCTTCGCATCAAAGCCGTAAAGGTTCGCCGCTTCTTCTGCGGTTAAAGGAACGGTTTCAATATACAAATAAGTTTTCACAACCTCCTGCTCAACCGGGACAACGCTTCCGTCCTCCTGTGTTTCCAAGTGCGTTTCTTTCACCGTGATATGCTCCGTATGGACGCCCATACGATTCAAACTGCGATAAACCTCTTTCAAAACTTCCGCTTTTTCATCGTCAAAGGTCACGACATCTTCTGTCCGATTCGTCTTGACGGCATATACAGCGATAGCAAGACTCCATTCGCTCGGCTCAACCGATACAAAGCACATATCGTAGTCGTATCGGCTCTTTATCTCTGAAATCTGTGCCTCGTATTCCGCATTTGCTTCGCGTACAGTCTGAACAATCGTGATACCGTTTTCATTGTCAGGACTTGGAGCAAAAATGCCGAACACCGATCCTACCACAAGTCCGATCATACAAATCAGGAGAATGACCACAACGGCAATCCAACCGCCTGCGGCAATTGCCGCTACAATTCCCTTGATTGCCGCTACCGTAGCTTTTACGGCGGCAACAATGGCTTTTGCCGCAACCTTTACAAACTTCACGGTTGCCTTCGCCGCTGCTTTTGCCGCCTGTGCCGCCCTCTGCGCGGCTTTTACGGTCACCTTTGCGGCTTTCACTGTTGCCTTAGCTGTTTGCTGTGCAGTTTTTACACCTTTCTGCGCCGTTTTTGCCGTTGTTTTCGCAGGTGGTAAAGCCGGGCGCTTGGGAGCGGGAAGCTGTTTCAGCTGCTGTACTTTCACTTTGAACTTCTTCGGACGGCTGCGCCATTTCAGGATGTTCTTTCGCGTTTCTTTCAGTCCCCAATTCCCGATCTTACCTGCACCATAGGCAACATTTCTTGCCGTGCGCCTTTCGGTGTTCTCAACCGCATTGCCGGCATATTCGTTTGCACTCCCGTAGCGCGTGTTCTGTAATTCTTCGCCGTACTCTTTTATCTCCCCTGCCCCATTTTTAACCTTTTGACCGAGCGCTTTCGCCCGGTCAAAGGTTTTTATGGTTCTCAGGGATTCGCGTGTCTTTATGCTCGGCATCACGATTCACCGAATTTGGTAGTCATCAAGGAATAGAGCTTTGTATCTCTCGGCACCTTGTTTACGAAAGGCACCAACGCCCCACCGATCTTGACAAGCCCGTGTCCTGCATCTACATTCGTGATATATCCCATCTGTAAATCCGAAATTCCCATCAGACTTGCCAGCTCTTCGCGGTCTGTCGCCGCCTGATTGAGCATGACCACAAGTTCGGAGTTTGCCAGCATGGTTCTTGCCGTATGGCTTTGCAGAAGATCCTCGACATTTTGCGTAATGCCCGTAATGAACGCACCGTACTTACGGACACGCTTCCACAAGGTAAAGAGGAAGTTGGCGGAGTATTCATGCTTGAAAAGGAGATAGATTTCATCAATGAAGATATAGGTCTTTCTTCCTCTCGCCTTGTTCGCGGTGATTCGGTTGAGGATGTTATCAAGCACCACAAGCATTCCGATAGGCATCAGTGCTCTGCCGAGATCGTGAATGTCATAGCAGATCAGACGGTTCTTGGTATCCACATTGGTTTCACCCGCAAAGGTATCAAGGCTGCCGCTTGTAAAGAGTTCCAGCGACAGTGCAATATCCTTTGCTTCGGGTTCCGGCTGCGCTTTGAGTTCTTCATAGAAATCTTTCAGCGTCGGTGCCTTGCCGCAAAAGCCGCTTCGCATATATCCGTTCAGCAGATTTGCCGTACAGCGGTCAATAAGTGACTTTTGCTTCGGTCCGAAGTCGCTCACCGCCTGCTCACACAGGGACAACATATACTCGGATTTCAGCGTAACGGGGTTCTGTCCGTCGGCATAGTCCATATTGATGTCCATGGCATTGATATGATTCTTGCTCGTTGCCGAGATTTCAATGTTCTCTCCCCCGAAAGCATCCATAATCTTGCCATACTCGCGCTCCGGGTCGATGATAATAATATCTGCGTCCTTATCCGACAGGAACAGATTGATAATCTCCTGCTTTGCCAGAATCGACTTACCCGAACCGGAAACACCGGTAATGAAACTGTTGCCGTTGAGCAGTTCCGCGCGGTTGACCATAATCAGGTTTTTTGAAATCGCATTATTGGCATAATAAATTCCACCCGTGTGACAGACCTCCTGCACCCGGAACGGCATAAACACCGCCAGCGATTCCGTTGTCAGCGTTCTGCGGATACCCAATTTCGGTGCGCCGTAAGGCAAAACCGTATTCAGCCCCTCAAGCTGCTGCCAGCGGAGGATATTCAGAGAACACAGGTGCTTTCTCGCACACTGCCGGATGGATTCGGTATCCGCGTCAAGCTGCTCCTTGGTATCTGCCGTATGCACCAGCGTAATGAGCGCCGGAATCATGCGCTGATCGCGGGCTACCAGATCATTGAGAAACTCGCGGCTTTCCTCCCGCTGGCGCTCCATGTCATACGGAACGGTAGCGGAAAAGTTATTGTTGCTGTTCTGCTTTCGTTGCCAATTGGAAATGTTGGTTTCCACCGAAAGCAGCTTATTCTCACCGAGTTTTACTGCCGCCTCGGTCGTAATGGGGCTTGCATCAATAGAAAGGATCATGCCGCGGTCGATGTCGGTCAGTTCCGCAATGAAACTGTCCTTGATGAAATTATCCAAGTAAAATTCGCCGCGTTTGTTTGTTGTGACCGCCTTTATCTCGGTCTGTTTTCGGCGTATCCACGCCTTGATTTTTCTGAACATGGTTCCTCCCTTGAAGTGAATTTTGAGCGTCCTTTACACAGTCATATCTGTCACCAACTCCTTTTTGGAAATATATATAACTTAATCTCTTATACTCTCTCCTGTCAGTAAACTGATCGTATAAGGGGTTAGAGTGTGAGGAAGGGGAAAAGAAAAAGACCTTACCGTTTGCTTTCGGGTAAGGTCTTAACGGGCATCGTCACGGCTGCGGCGTATGATCGTTCTTTCCGTCGCTTTCGTTTTCTGCCATGCGTCGAGCAGCTTGAAGATGGTTTGCCGGATCAGTTCGGGCGGGGTGCGCTCCGGAAAGAAACGGGAGAGTTCGTCCGACTTGAATTTCACTGTCTCTGCCTGGTTGGGCTTTTCTTCGGTCATGATGGAGAATATCTTGTCCATATCCAGCTTCCCCTCCTGACTTAGCTTTTTCATACGGATCGCCTGCGATAGAGACGGCGTTGCTTCTTCGCTGTCGATGGTTTCAACAAGATTGCGCTGTTCGTCCTCCGAAAGATACGAAAGTTCCACGGCAGGACGGAAAGCAATGCTCTCCCGGTCAACCATTTCAAGCAGTTCGGGGACAAGTTCGTTGAGGCGAACATAGCGAAACACTTGGTCGCGGCTGTCCCCGGCAGTTTCCCCAATAGAAGAAGCAGTATCTAACTTTGTCGCCACTGGCGACGAAGTTAAATCAGTCCTCTTTCCCTTTCTCTTGAGTGCATCCATCTTCATTTTATATGCTGCCGCTTTTTCACTCGGTAAGATATGCTCCCTTTGCAGATTCGCGTCCACCATAGCAATGATGGCTTCATCACGGGAAAGGTCACGCACAATCGCCGGAATGAGTTTCAGTCCCAGCCTGCGGCAGGCGTGAACGCGCCTGTGACCGGAAATGATCTCGTATCTCTGATCTTCCTTGATTCGCGCAACAATAGGCGACTGCACCCCGATCTCCTCGATGCTGTTCATCAGCTTCTGCATACTCTCGTCATCCAACACCTTGAACGGATGCCCCGGAAACTCATCAATGTATTCCAGAGGAATCACACGGACTTTTTCCTTCTTCGGCTCGTCCTTTGAGGGATTGGAGGAATAGTTCGGTTCATTCGCCATGCTTCCGCCCGCCCTTTCTGCTCTTTCTGCGCTTATGCTTCCTGAATCGCTCAGACACACGGATGGCGTCATAGCCGTAAACAGAGATAGCAATCGAGGAACAGACCACGCGGAATAGGTCGAAGTCCACGACTTCATCGTTGGACAGATCCTCTATGTCCGTATGCGAAGTTCCATTTCCGAGGTCATAGGCAATGCAGTAGAAAAGATAGTCGTTCTCCGAAAAAGCGCGGAAGTCAATGTCAAGATAGGAGATACTGCTCTTTCCTATGGCATCGTCCGAAGCACTCCAAAGGCTTTCGGTTGCGGTAAGGACAAAAAGCTGCGCGATGAGCGATTTATCGTTTCCACGCACTCGGTGGAGTGCTTTCAGAAATCTTGCCCGGTGCTCCCTGTTAAGGAAACAGGTTTTCGCCATGGTTGCCCGTTCCGCAGCGAGGCGGAGTCGTAATGGAACACATTGTCCTTTACATTGGCAAAGCAGGTGTTCAGAATCTCGGTAAAGGTACAGGTGTGCGCCCGTACTCTCTCAGCCATACAGTAGCACTCTTTAAGAGAACACTTGCCTTCGCTGACATAGCGACAGTTAGAGCATCGGCAGGACTGCACAGCATACGGAAAGCCGGTGTCCTCACTTCGTTTTCGGTGGGCAACGCAGATCAGGTCGGAAAGCGTCAGCCCGGTTGGGTTCATTTCAATGTACATTCAGTTCCTCCTTGAATAATAATTTTGGCAATAAAAAAAGCCACCTTTATTGACCGCGAAATTGCGGTATAAAGATGGCTTGATTTCGGATATTCAGTTGTGTCAGGCAGGAAGCAGATCAAGAAAACGGCTGAGCAGGTTAAATACGCCCACATATTCTTCGCTGTTCTCAAGGGTGCATCCCTGTGACTTCAATGCAAGACGGCGTTCGTTCAGAATCCCGATGGCGGTTCTGACCTGATAGCCGGTAAGTTTCATGCGGTAAACGGATTCATAATTCTTTTTCATGTGTGTCCCCTGCCTTTCTTCACCTATATTATATAGGAAAGCAAGGGGATTTGCAAAGGTATGATGTCACTGTGCGGCAATGCGGACAAAACGCACCCATTTTTCTTTGAGCGAAATTTTTTCGACACGGTATCCAAATTTTTCTGCTTCCTGTTTATAATTCAGGAAAGAATGATCCATTGGAAAGCCAAGAATCTCATCTATCCGTTCAAAGGAGACTTGAATACATCCACTTCCGTCGTCGGAAAGGAACCTCCAAAGTGGCTCATATTTGCTCAAGAAATCACCTCCGAATCAAAGAAAAATACACTGAAAGGCGGATGGCTGTAAACAGATAGTGGCCAGTGCCAAACGGTCTTTTCGGCGGTATTTCGCCTGATTAACAGTCATTCGGTGTAATGAATGTGATTAACAGTTATTTGCTCGCATTTTTGGCTTAAAAGTCGCAGGTTCGAGTCTCTGATGTCGGTATTTCACAGCCATAAAAATGAAAGATATTTTTTGCCCCTAAAATACGAAAAAACCCTTGAAATTCAAGGGCTTTTAGGTAGATAGGCATTTCGTCTATCATATATGGTGCGGGCGACAGGACTTGAACCTGCACGCCGAGGGCATTGGTTCCTAAGACCAACGCGTCTGCCATTCCGCCACGCCCGCATGGATATTAAGTATAACATAAAAATGTCGCGTTGTCAATCATGTTGCCGCCGAAAAAAGCCGTCACCCGTGATTTTTTCTTCATCGCGGCGCACCGAAGCGGCATTTTTCCGATACAAAAAATAAATACAGGATTTTTTACAAAAAATCTCCCGAAAATCAGTACAAAATTGACGAAAACCCTTGACAGCGCCGATTTATTATGATAGAATAGATTGCCGCATAAAGTTAAGGCTCATAAAATGTGCTCATGCACTGCCTTATTTAGCGAGTCATAAATGAAAGTGAGGTGCTTTTCGTGTTTGCAATAATCAAAACAGGCGGAAAGCAGTACAAGGTTTCCGAGGGCGATATCATCTTCGTTGAGAAGCTTGAGGCAGCTGAGGAAGAAACAGTTAAGTTCGACGAGGTTTGCGCAGTTTGCGGCGACAGCTTCGTTGCGGGCAAGCCCACTGTTGAAGGTGCTTATGTAACTGCAAAGGTTCTGGGTAACGGCAAGTCCAAGAAGATTTATGTTATGAAATATAAATCCAAAAAGAACGAGAAGAAGAAAATCGGTCACAGACAGCCTTATACCAAGGTACAGATTGAAAAAATCTACGGCTGATAGGCTATGGTAAAAGTAGTTTTTTACAAAAGCGGGAATAATTATTACGGCTTCCGCGAATACGGTCATGCAGGCTTCGATGAAGCGGGCAAGGATATAGTCTGCGCGGCGCTCTCCGCGATGACGATGCTCATCATCAATACCATCGAGGTGGTATGGGGTGCAAATGTCGATTTCGAAATGGATGAGAAAACAGCCGATATTTCCGTAAAGGTTAAATCCGCTCTTCCCGCCTATGAGGAAGACGAAGCAAAGCAGTATGCGGTTCAGGGGCTTATTTACAGCTACTATCTGCAGCTGAACGAAATGCTCGAGGATTACTACGACTACCTTGATGTCGACTGCATAGAGCAGGACATCGAAAAAGATTAAGTTACAAAAAAGAATCTAAAACGGGAGGTAAATCTAAATGTTGAAGCTCAGTCTGCAATTTTTTGCACATAAAAAGGGCGTTGGTTCTACCAAGAACGGCAGAGACAGCCGTGCGCAGAGACTCGGCGTTAAGAAGTCTGATGGTCAGAGCGTTCTCGCAGGCAACATTATCGTTCGCCAGAGAGGTACAAATGTTCATCCCGGCGCAGGTGTAGGTATCGGCAGCGACGATACACTCTTTGCACTTGTAAACGGAACTGTCAAGTTTGAACGCAAGGCAGAAGGCAAGAAATTTGTCAGCGTTATTGCTGAATAATTTTCGGAAAATTTGTTTTTCGCTATACAGGCGCCGCGCATTTTGCGCGGCGTTTTTGTCAGTTTTTGTAAAGCATAAAAAGCGCAGGAGTTCACGCTCCTGCGCTTTTTATGTATTCCCTTGGAGGGAGCACTTTCATCTTGTCTCTATATCAAGCTTTTCGCCGTCGGAATCTATCGTGATAAGCGAAATATGCTTGTCATATTCGGATATGATTTTCTCTGCCGCCGCATCCTCTATCTCACGGCTGATGAAACGACGCATATTGCGCGCACCGTACTTTTCGGAGAATGATTTTTCAGCTATATATTTCTCCACGGCGGGCGTCCACATGAGGTCTATGCCGCGCTCGGAGAGTGCCTTTTTCGTATCACCGAGCATTATCGCGGCAATATGCTCAAAATCGCTCTTGTCCAGCGGACGGAATGTGATTATTTCGTCCACCCTGTTTATAAATTCGGGGCGCAGAAATTCGGCGAGAGCCTTTTCCGTCTTTGCCTCGGCTATCTGCTCGCTCTTCATGCCGAAGCCCGCCGTATTCATGCCGCCGGAAGAGCCTGCGTTTGTCGTCATCACGATAACGCAGTTGTCGAATTTGACCTCCTTGCCGTGTGAATCGGTGACCTTACCGTCATCGAGAATCTGGAGCAGAATATTGAGCACATCGGGATGCGCCTTTTCTATTTCATCGAAAAGCACCACACTGTAGGGCTTGCGGCGGATTTTTTCCGTGAGCTGACCCGCATCGTCATATCCGACATACCCGGGAGGCGAACCCACAAGGCGCGAAACGGAATGCTTCTCCATAAATTCCGACATATCCATGCGTATGAGACTGTCCGGCGTATTGAAGAGGTCGGCGGCAAGAACCTTGACAAGCTCTGTCTTGCCGACGCCCGTCGGTCCCGCAAAGATGAACGAAACGGGCTTGCGCTTGTAGGAAACGCCGGCGCGGTTGCGCTTTATCGCACGCACCACGGCGTCCACAGCCGCGTCCTGCCCTTTTATGCGGGCTTTGAGTCTCGCAGAGAGACCGTTCAGGCGCTCATATTCGTTTGCCGTTATTGAGCCGGCAGGGACACCGGTCCATATTTCTATCACACGGGCAAGGCTTTCCGTCGTCAGCTCGACGGAAGCAAGCTCATCGCGAAGTCTTGCGTATTCCTCTTCACTGCGCAGCTGACCTGCCTTGACCTCGGCAAGCTTAGCATATGTCTGCTCGCGCTCGGAATCGTTCTTTTCCGTTCCCTCTCCCGTCGCGCTCTCTTCGAGCTCTACAGCCTGTTTTTTATATTCGGCAAGCTGCTTTTCCACCTCGGCGACGCGCTCCACCACGGGCGAATTCATCGCCACATATGCCGCCGCCTCGTCGAGCAGGTCTATCGCCTTATCGGGTAGGAATCTGTCTGTTATATATCTCTCGGAAAGCTCCACGGCGGCGCTTATCACGCCGTCGGGAATCCTTATCTTGTGATACGTCTCGTAATAATTCTTTATCCCCACGAGGATTTTCTTTGTCTCCTCTATTGAGGGTTCCTCCACTATTATCGGCTGAAATCTGCGCTCGAGTGCCGCATCCTTTTCTATATACTTGCGGTATTCCGTCAGCGTTGTCGCGCCGATAATCTGAATCTCTCCGCGCGAAAGCGAGGGCTTTAGGATATTTGCCGCATTCATGCTTCCCTCGGAATCGCCGACGCCGACGATGCTGTGAACCTCATCTATGACAAGGATTATATTGCCCAGCGCCTTTACCTCGTCGACAAGCCCTTTCATGCGTGATTCAAACTGACCGCGGAACTGCGTTCCCGCCACAAGCGCCGTGAGGTCCACGAGGAAAACCTCCTTATCGCGGAGCTTGTATGGCACCTCGCCGCCGGCTATTTTCTGCGCCAGTGCCTCGGCTATTGCCGTCTTTCCGACGCCCGGCTCGCCTATGAGGCAGGGATTATTCTTCTGGCGGCGCGTGAGAATCTGCATCATGCGCTCCGTCTCGCGCTCTCTGCCTATCACGGCGTCAAGCTTGCCCTCGCGGGCGCTCGCCGTCAGATCCTTGCAGTAGAGCGAAAGAAATTTGCGTGCGGGCTTCTTCTCTTTTTTGCCGCCGTCGGCGTTCTTTGCGCCGCCCGCCGCGCTCTGCGCACCCTGCTGAGCCCCTGCGCCGAAAGGCGGAAGCCCGCCGAAAAGCTTGGCGAAATCTATCGCAGGCGCTCTGCTCTCGTTTTCCTCGCCGCCGTCGGGAGTATCCCCGTCGTCGCCGCCCGAGATGAGCGCGTTCATTTCGTTTTCCATATTATCTATATCTTCGTCGCTGATACCCATATTCTGGAGGACATTGTCCACCTGTGTTATGCCGAGTTCCTTGGCACAGCGCAGGCAAAGCCCCTCCTGAACGGATTTCCCGTTTTCGAATTTTGTTATAAAGACGACCGCCGCCCTCTTATGGCAGCGTGAGCAAAGTTGCATAGCCATATAAAAATCTCTTTCTCGGCAGTATATTTTCACGCCGCCCTGCCGAAGCGGTGAAGTTGTTTTTTATCGGAAAAGCCCCGCAAGCCAGTTTGTTATATACATAAGGAAAGCAAGCGGATTTATCTTCAGACACAGCCTTACGACAGTGGATTCCAGCATCTCCGAAACAAATACCGCGGGGAGCTTACTGTTCAGTATCGGGAAAGCAAACGAAACGAAAAGCTTCGCAAAGACCCATGCCCAGAAGAAGCCGCAGAGCGCACCGAAAACGCCGCCGAGCGCGCCGTTTATCTGCCGCAGGACTATCGTATGCGTTACGAGCGAATTTAGCAGATATGCGAGGAGCTTCAGCACGAGAAGCGCCGCGATAAATACGGCAATAAACGAAATAAGGCACGAGAGCGCATCGCCTATGATGAAATTGAGCAGTCCCTGCGCCGACTGAAATTTTTCCATGGAGCCGGAGAGTATATAGTTTCCTATATTCGAGAGCCTGTCGATAAAGCCCGAGGCACCCTCGGTGATAAACTTTATCTCTTCCTCGCCGACGCCGGATTTCAGTTCCGCGATGAAAGCAATTTTGTCCGTATATTTCGCAAGGAAAATGTAGAAGGCATTTGCTATATTGAAAGCGAATATATATATCAGAAATCCCGAAACAGAGCGCACAAAGCCCTTTTTCGCACCTATTATGATAAATACCGCCACTATCATTATCAGTATGATATCAAGTATCGCGGACATTCTGCATTACCCCTTCCTCATATACTGCAAGATTATTATAATCTGCCTTTATATGTAAATATAGTTTATTTTGTAAATTTTATGTTATATCTGAAATAAGCGTCGTGTAGGAGCCGAAGCAGACTATCACCGCGCCGTCGTCCATTATCAGGATATCGCGCGCTCCCGCGGAAATCTCCGCGCTTTTTATGAGCGTATCCTTTTCGTATATTTCCACTCTGTCCTCGAGGAGCAAATAAATTCTATCTCCGTAAAATTTTACCGAATTTATTTTGCCGCCCGCGCTGATTTTTATTCCGCTCTCGGGAAGAAAAACTTCGCTTTTTATGCTTCCCTCGTTTCGCGAGATGACAGCCGTATATTCGCTCCCGTCGGCAATGGAATAAACACTTCCAGTGATGCGCTCTTCGCTTTTCACATTGCCTTTTTTGTCGCAGTAAAGCGCACTGCGCTCGAAAACGAAACACACGCCGTCCTTTTCCGTTATATTCACGCCGACGGGAATATCGCCCTCTGTCTTTCTCGTGAAGATAATGCTTCCCTTTTCCGTATCTATATATGAAGCCTCGGCAAAAGGACTGCCGTTTTTAACTCCCATGGAAATGACGGCGAGATATCTGCCCGATGAGCTGATATCCATATCGAAAATATACCTGTCTGCACTTTTCCATGTATATTTATGGATGAAAGCCTTATTGTAAACATAAACGGCGCTCCTGTAGCCCCTCTCGGAGGTGGCGACGGCATAGCCGCCCTCATCCGCAGGAGAAACGAGCAATATCGGATAATCGAAATTTTCGCTGTGCACCATCGAAAACGAATTGTATATGCGCAGTTCGTTATTGCTTCCGCCGTATACGCAGAGGTGCTCCTTTCCGACGGCAACGGAAGCGTTGCCTATGCCGGTTTCACTGCGGAGCGTATTCTTGCCCGAAATGCCGTAGAGCGAGAGGAGACCCTCGTCGAAAACGCAGACATCGCCTTTGTATAAGCCGAATTTCGCATTTTCGCCGCCCGCGTATTCTATGCCCTCGTAGAAAGAGGAATATAGCACGGGGCTTTTGTCGATATACTTCACGAGATATTTGAAATTTTCGGCTTTCAGCGAGGAATGCCCGAAGATAAGCACGCCGAAAACAAACGCCACGAGCGATACGAGCGCACATATGCGAAGCATCATATATTTTTCGGCGACGACAAGAAAGCGCCTGCAGCTTTCGCTTTCGGCTTTTATTTTGTCGCCCTCTTTTGCGCCTATGATTTTTTCATCGTTTTCATTCATCTCTTGCTCCGTAGTAAAAAATCAGTTTAAATCAGAAATCTATAAATACCTTATTGAGATAGAGTCCGCAGGCAGGTGCCGTGCGACCCGCACATTCCCTGCCGCCGCCCGAGACAGCCGCGGCGACATCATCCGCGCTCATCTTCCCCTCGGAAACCTCGAGCAGTGTGCCTGCTATTATGCGCACCATATTATAAAGAAAGCCGTCGGCGCTGACATATATGCGGATAAAATCCCCGTCGCGCTCTGCTCTGCAATCGGTGACGGTGCGCACGGTATCTGCGATATCGCTCCCGCTCGCCATGAAGGCGGAAAAATCATGCCTTCCGATTATCTTTTCGCAGGCTTCCTCCATGCGATTAAGGTCAAGCCTGCCGGGATAGAAAAGCGCGCGCCCCTCATAAAAGGGATTTCTGCTCTCGGAATTCAGTATGAGATACATATATTCCTTTCCCGAAACAGCGCGGCGCACGGAAAAGCTCTCCGGCACAGCCCATGCCGATGAAACGGATATATCCGGCGGCAGATAGGTATTTATCGCGCGCGGCATTCGCTCGGGAGAAATTGCCGTATCCCCCTCCGTCGAAACCGTGGCGTAATATTCGAGCGCATGGACCCCGCTGTCTGTCCTGCTGCAGCCTGAAATATCGCATCTGCGGGAAAATATCTTTTCTGCCGCGGTGCCGAGCTCGCCCTGCACCGTTCTGCCGTTTTTCTGCACCTGAAAGCCGCAGAAACCGCCGCCGAGATATGATAGCTTCAGAAGAAATTTCATCTTTTCACCTAAATTTTATATATCGGTATGAATCTGCCGAGCAGTGTGACCGCCACACCTGCCGCAATGACGGCAAAAAGCAGGGCGAAATCACGGAAATGCAGATGGAGAGTCGTCATTCTCGTGCGTCCCTCTCCGCCTCTGTAGCATCGGCATTCCATAGCCACGGCAAGCTCATCCGCACGGCGGAAAGCCGAAACGAAAAGCGGTATGAGCACTGGGATAAGCGCCTTTGCCCTCTGCTTGAGACTTCCGTTTGAGAAGTCCGCGCCGCGCGCTTTCTGCGCGCTCATTATCTTGTCCGTCTCCTCCATGAGAGTCGGGATGAAACGCAGAGCTATGCTCATCATCATCGCAAATTCATGCACAGGCAGTTTTATCACCTTGAGCGGTGAGAGCAGGCGCTCTATCGCGTCCGTCAGCGCTATCGGCGAGGTCGTATAAGTCAGAATCACGCTCGTTCCGATGAGGAGCGATACTATTCGCAGCATCATGAAGAGCGCGTTCCAGAGCCCTGCGGAATATATTTCTATCTTCCAGAAAGAAACGAGCAGTGTGCCGTCCTTATTCCAGAAAATATTTATTACCGCAGTAAAAAGTATAATAAACCAAAGCGGCTTCACAGCCTTCAGGAGCACGGTAAATGATATACGCGAGATAATTGCCAGCGCCGCTGTGAAAAGCACGAGGAAAATATATCCCGAGAGGCTGTTTGTCATGAATATGACCACGATATAGAGTATAGAGAGGATTATCTTCATTCGCGGATCGGCGCGGTGAAGCACCGATTCCCCGGGGAAAAACTGCCCTATTGTGATGTCTCTTATCATTTTGCACCTCCCGCAAGCAGGCGCTTTATCTCCGCCTCGGCACTGTCAACGGTATAAACCGAGGTATTTACATCAAAACCGCGTCTTTTCAGCTCGAGCATGAGCTTTGTTATCTGCGGCACGGTCAAACCTACGCTCTCCAGACGCTCCGCCTCGGAGAAAATCTCCTCGCAGGTGCCGCACATAAATACCTTTCCGCCGTTCATGACAAGGATTCTGTCGCAGTAGCGTGCCATGTCCTCCATGCTGTGACTTATCATCACAACAGAAGCGCCGTATTTGCTCCTGTATTCGCATATGCGGGAGAGAATCTCGTCTCTGCCGCGCGGGTCGAGTCCCGCCGCAGGCTCATCGAGAATAAGTATTCTCGGGCGCATGGCGATTATTCCCGCTATGGCAACTCTTCTCTTCTGCCCGCCCGAGAGGTCAAAAGGAGACTTCTCCGCGAAGCTTCTGTCCAGCCCGACAAAATCCATCGCCTCATAGACTCTCGTCTCTGTCTCCTCGGTGGGAAGCCCCATATTTGAGGGACCGAAAGCGATATCTTTCTTCACCGTTTCCTCAAAGAGCTGATATTCCGGATACTGGAATACAAGCCCCGCCTCAAAGCGTACATTTCTTATCTCCTTTGGCTTCTCCCAGATATCCCTGCCGCCGACAATCACATTGCCGGCACTCGGGCGCAGAAGTCCGTTTATCATCTGAGCTATGGTGCTCTTTCCGCTTCCCGTATGCCCGATTATTCCCGTTATCATGCCCTCCTCAAAGGCGGCGTCGACATTGTCGACGGCAACTTTCATAAAGGGCGTTTTTTCACTGTAAATATATGAAACTCCGCAGAGTTTCGCCGCTACCAAGTTCAATTTGCCTTTTCCTTCGCTTTCTTTTCACGCATTAACTTTTCTATGATATCGGCACCCTCCGCCGGCGTGAGCGGTGTTCCCTCTATGCCGAGCCTTCGGAAAAGTTCCGTCGTCTGCGGGATATCTATTCCCGCGCGCCGTATCATTTCTGTTTTTGAAAATACCTCTCTCGGCGTGCCGCGCGTGAGTATTTTTCCGTCGTCTATGACGATTACATTGTCGGCGAGTATCGCCTCTTCCATATAATGCGTGATATGCAGTATCGTGATGCCTTTTTCGCGGTTGAGCCGCTTTATGGTTTCGAGAACCTCCGCTCTGCCCGAGGGGTCGAGCATAGCCGTAGATTCATCGAAAATAATGATATCCGGCATGAGCGCGATGATTCCCGCTATAGCCACTCTCTGCTTCTGCCCGCCCGAGAGCTGATGCGGGCTGTGCCGCGCAAAAGCCGTCATGCCGACGGTGGCGAGCGCATCGTCTACGCGCTCTCTTATCTCTTTCGGCGGGATGCCGATATTTTCGGGACCGAAAGCCACATCTTCCTCGACTATAGTCGCCACGAGCTGGTTATCCGGATTTTGAAATACCATGCCCACGCGGCGGCGGATATCGTAAAACTCATCGTCGGTCATATTTTCCGTGTCTGTCTCTTTTCCGAAAAGATACAGCTTGCCCGAGGTAGGTGTCAGTATCATGCTGATTATTTTCGCAAGTGTGCTTTTGCCGCTGCCATTGTGTCCGAGAATAGCCGTAAAGCTGCCGCGCTCGATTTCGAGGTTCATCGAACGAAGCACGGGATGCTTCTTTACGCCGTCATTTTCATCATATTCAAAGCACAGGTTTTCTGTTTTTATGATAGTATCTGCCATTATTTCTCCGTAAATTATTCTGCCGTCCAGCGAGCGGAGGAGCCGCAGGGCAGTGCTTCTCCCGTCTGCAAAACGGGAATTCCTATTTCGTCCGCCTCAACTCTGCCGCCGAAGCGCTTTTTCATTTCCAGCCCGAGCATATAGCCCATCGCCGAAGGCGAAAGACCTGTAGTATATGAATTGACAAGAAAGAAGAGCGGCTTCTCCGAGAGAACATCCGCCGCGAGCCTGATCAGCTCTGCGATATTGTCCTCCAGCTTCCATATCTCGCCCGATGGTCCCCTGCCGTAAGACGGCGGATCCATTATCACGGCGTCATATCTGTTTCCTCTGCGTATCTCGCGCTCCACAAACTTTTTGCAATCGTCGACTATATAGCGTATCGGCGCGTTTTCAAGCCCCGAGAGCGCCGCATTTTCCTTCGCCTGAGCGACCATGTTCTTTGCCGCGTCCACATGGCAGACGGAAGCCCCCGCCGCCGCCGCCGCGACGGTGGCACCGCCCGTATAGGCAAAAAGATTGAGCACCTTTATCGGTCTCTTCGCATTCTTTATCAGCGCGGAGAACCAATCCCAGTTCACCGCCTGCTCCGGAAAAAGTCCCGTGTGCTTGAAGCCCATCGGCTTTATCTTGAAGCGCAGGTCGCCATAGCCGATGGTCCAGCATTCCGGAACATCGCGCTTTTGCCATTTGCCTCCGCCGCCTTCTCTTTCATAGACGGCGTCTGCCTTCTTCCACATCGGGCTTTCTTTCACATTTTTCCATATGACCTGCGGGTCGGGACGGCAAAGCACATATCTGCCCCACCGCTCGAGGCGCTTTCCGTCCGATGTATCGAGGAGCGCATAGTCCTCCCATTTATCTGCTTTCCACATAGTTTTTCCTCTGTCAATCCAAATCTATTTTCGTCTGCTCGCCGATATCGGTGTCGCCTGCGGTTCTCCCGCCGAACGGTATACCGAGATGCTCATAGGCAAGCCTTGTCACGCATCTGCCGCGCGGCGTGCGGTTTATGAAGCCTATCTGTATCAGATAAGGCTCGTAAACATCCTCGAGAGTTATCGCTTCCTCCCCCACCGTGGCGGCAAGAGTATCCAGCCCGACGGGTCCTCCGTCGTAAAATTTTATTATCGTTTCGAGCATCCGCCTGTCGGTATTGTCAAGCCCCAGCTCATCTATTTCGAGCATGCGCAGTGCCGCATCCGCGATATCACGCGTTATCTCGCCGTCACCCTTGACCTGCGCATAGTCGCGCACACGCTTGAGCAGGCGGTTTGCGATACGCGGCGTGCCACGGGAGCGCCTTGCTATCTCATATGCACCGTCGGGCGAAATCGCTATATCGAGTATGCCCGCACTGCGCTTTACTATCGTGGCAAGCTCATCGTTTGTATAAAGCTCAAGGCGCATCAGAACGCCGAAACGGTCGCGCAAAGGTGTTGTCAGCTGCCCCGCACGCGTCGTAGCACCGATCAGCGTAAAGCGCGGAAGCGGAAGCCGCAGGCTTCGCGCCGCCGGTCCCTTTCCTATGATGATATCGAGCGCGAAATCCTCCATCGCCGGATAGAGTATCTCCTCTATATTGCGCGAAAGACGGTGAATTTCATCTATGAAAAGAACATCATTTTCGCCGAGATTTGTAAGCAGTGCCGCAAGGTCGCCCTGCTTCTCTATCGCTGGTCCCGAGGTTATCTTGATATTTACGCCCAGCTCCGCCGCGATTATCGCGGAGAGCGTCGTTTTGCCGAGTCCGGGAGGACCGTAGAGGAGCACATGGTCGAGCGAATCGCCGCGCCTTTTGCAAGCCTCTATATATATGCGCAGACTCTCCTTTGCCTTTTCCTGACCGATATATTCATCGAGCGTTTTCGGGCGCAGACCGCCCTCTATATCCGCATCCTCTTCGCTGTTGTATGCAGCACTCGCCATCCTCTCGGGGATTATGGAATCTTCTTTTTCTATATTGAATTTGTTTATCATATCGCACTACCCCCGATTATAAATTCGTGCCCATTTTGCGCAGAGCCGCCGTAAGCAGACTTTCAAGCGAAGCCGTCGGGTCGAGCCCGCGGACAGCTTCCTCTGCCTCACGCATGGAATATCCGAGCCCCATCAGCGCGCGCACAGCCTCCGCGCGGTTGCCAACGGTCTCCTCCTCGGAGATGTATTCCTCCGCGCCCGCGTCATCTGCGGGTGTGCCGAGCTTGACGGCAATTTTGTCCTTGAGTTCAAGCACTATACGCGCCGCCGTTTTCGCTCCGATGCCCGAAGCCTTTGAAATCTTCTTCGTATCGCCCGTGCTGACCGCCGAAATAAGCCCGCTCACGGTGAAAAGCGAAAGCACGGCTATCGCCGCTTTCGGGCCCACGCCCGAGACGGTTATCAGCATTTTGAAAGCCTCGAGCTCCTCCATCGTGTAAAATCCGATAAGCTCGAGCGCATCCTCGCGCACACAGAGATATGTATAGAGGCAGACCTCATCGCCCGCCGAAGCAAGCTTTGCCACGGTGTTTGCCGAAACGGTGAATTTATATCCTATGCCGCCGCATTCGATAACGGCACCGTTCGGCTCCGTGCCGATGAGCTCGCCCTTTATGTACTGAAACATTTTTTGGTCCTCACAAAATTTATTTTAAACAACTTAAACAAGCCGCGTTTTCTTTCCGTTGTAGAAAGCCTGTATGCGCGATGTGCCGCAGTGCGCATGGCAAACGGCAAGCGCGAGCGCGTCGGCGGTATCGTCGAGCTTTATCTTGCCCAGCCCGAGAATACTCGCCGTCATCGCCATAACCTGCTGCTTCTCCGCCCTGCCGTAGCCGACAACCGACTGCTTCACCTGAAGCGGAGTGTATTCGCTTATCGTCACATTGCGTTTGCGTGCGGCGAGCAGTATCACACCGCGCGCCTCGGCAACGGCTATCGCCGTTTTCTGGTTGGTATTGAAAAAGAGCTCCTCTATCGCCATTTCGTCAGGCTTGTATGCGTCTATCAGTTCAAGCATATCGTTATATACAGTCTCTATGCGAGCCTCGACATCCTGCCCCGCAGGCGTGCGTATCGCACCCATGCCGAGCGTCCGGAAGTGTCGCCCGTCATATTCTATAACTCCATAGCCGACTATGGCAATACCGGGGTCTATCCCGAGAATAATCATCAGTTGCTTGCCCCCTCGATCTGTGTATAGAGCGCTATCGGCAGAATCTGCGGATATTCCATCTGCAGGCAGAAGATAAAGCCCGCCGCATCCTCGCCCTCAAGCGAGAAGCACACCGCAAAGGAAGAGCCGGAGCCGCCGTGCCCGTCGGTTATACTGTCTATCGTGTCCACCGTTACGCCGAAGAAGCGCGCCATTTCGCATATACCGCCGATGTCTGCGGGGTCGTCGAAAGAAATGCGGCATTCCAGCTTCAGCGTGCCGCGTGCGCTCATCACACCGTTTCTCGCGTAAACGAGCGCATAGCGCGTCGTGTCGCCGTTCTGATTATCTATATCACAGCACAGGAGCACACCGAGCTCATGCTTGTCAAGCATCTTGTAAAAAGCGGAGAGCCTGCCGTCCACGGAATTTCGCAGGGGAAGAATGCCGTATGCACAGTCGCCGTCGGCAACGGATTCGCAGGCAAGCGCAAAGCTGTCGCGATATGCCGTCATCGCGCCGAAAACATACCGCGCAAAGCACTCGAAAGCCTTGCCCGACTGGATATTGCGCACAAAGGCTATCTTCCTGTCCTTTGGCGAGAGGTCGGGGCAATCACCGAAAAGCACCTGACCGAAATTCTTCTGCGTATATTTCACGCCCGTCATCTCTATCATCTTCTTGCAGAGGAAGTACCTGTCCGAGCGGAGAAAAAAGTCGCCGCGGAAATCTGCATCGCGCCTGTTTGCCGCGTCCGCATCCGTCTCGCCCGAGAGCGGCAGACCGAGCGTATCGAGATATGCGCGGCGAACGGCATCCTCGGCGCACGAGAGAAAGAGATCTCCCTCCGCCGCATCGCAAAGCTTCGGATAGAGCACATTTGCAAGATCGCAAAGATAAGCAAAGCGCTTCTCTGTTTCATGCGAAATGCCGAGCAGATTATCCCTCAGGTTTTCGTTTACGATATCGTCCTCTCCCGCGCTTGCCGCCACGGTATCAAACATTGATTTTTCCATGGTAGACCGCCTTTCCTTATTTTGCAGATAATACCTCAGTATAATTTATTATATAATATCATATACAAAGCCATTTTGCAAGTCGGGCTTTGAAATTTTTTGTGAATATTCTTTACTTTTCCGTGTTTTTGTTGTAATATATTTCAGAGAGAAGAAAAACCGACGGAAAAGGAGGCAGAATGCCATGGAAAAAGGCGCAGAAAATATGTTCCGCTCAAAAATAATGCTTGCACCGATGGCAGGCGTGGGCGATTATGCCTTCCGCATGATATGCAAGAAGCACAGAGCCGACTACATGACCTCCGAAATGATTTCCGCCAAGGCGATATGCTACGGAGACAAAAAAACGCCCCTGCTTGCAAAAATGACGAGGGACGAGCTTCCCATGGCACTTCAGCTTTTCGGAAGCGAGCCGTACTACATCGCAAAAGCGGCGTATATCCTGCTCGAAAAAGCTGCCGCAGAAGGAATTATGCCCGCGGCGATAGATATAAACATGGGTTGTCCCGTGAATAAAATAGTCTCAAACGGCGAAGGCAGCGCGCTGATGAAAACGCCTGAGCGCATCGGCGAAATAGTGCGCGAGACGGTGAAAAACTCATGCGTCCCCGTGACGGTGAAGATACGCCTCGGATGGGACAAAAGCAGTATCAACGCCGTCGAGATAGCAAAGATTGCCGAGCAGAACGGCGCCGCCGCCATATGCGTTCACGCGAGAACGCGCAGTATGATGTATACGCCGGGCACCATGCCCGAATATATAGCCGAGGTAAAGCGCGCAGTCTCGGTTCCCGTCATCGGAAACGGCGACATCTTCTGCTTTGATGATGCCCGCCGCATGATGAGCGAAACGGGATGCGACAGCATAGCGGTAGCACGCGGTGCGCTCGGAAATCCGTTTATTTTCGAGGAGATAAAGGCGGGCATGGCAGGCACTCCCTACACGCTGCCGACGTCTCGTGAAAAGATAGCGGCGGCGCTTGAGCAGCTTGAATGTGCCTGTGCCGACAAAGGGGAGCGGGTAGGCGTCGCCGAGAGCAGAAAGCATATTTCATACTATACAAAAGGAATGCGCGGCTCCTCGGAAATACGCGGCAGGCTGAACGGCATCGAATCGCTTTCCGAGCTTCGCGAGACAATGCTCAGCCTTGCCGAAAGCTGTGAAAAATTTGAAAATTCATAAAGGAGCGCAGGCATGAAAATAAAAAGAATCGCTTTTCTCGGCGACAGCATTACAGAGGGCTGTTTTGCCTTCTATCCGACCTCATACGGACTCGATACATACAGACAGCCCGAGGACTGCTATGTGACAAAGGTGGCAAAGGCGCTGAAAGCAAAATACGGCGACGACGCTCCCGAGGTCATAAACGCGGGCATCAGCGGAAACAAGGCAAATAACGGGCTCGACCGTCTGCAAAAGGATGTTCTCGATAAAAATCCCGATATCGTTTTCGTCTGCTTCGGGCTCAACGATTCACCATGGAGCCTGATAAACTACAGAAATTCCATGTCGCAGATTTTCGATAAGCTCATCGAAAACGGCATCACGCCGATACTTCTCACGCCGAATATGAAATGCACATATGTGAGCGACAAGGCGATAGAA
Source organism: uncultured Ruminococcus sp. (assembly GCA_905202255.1). Lineage (GTDB taxonomy): Bacteria > Bacillota > Clostridia > Oscillospirales > CAG-272 > Apopatosoma. The sequence goes on along the minus strand of CAJKRH010000017.1, from coordinate 6,118 downwards.
TGTTCGCTCGTCGCCGCGAGAAAGAGCGCCGAGATACAGAACAGCGGCAGAATGGACGAAACCGTCGAGATTTCACGCGAGGTGGCAAGAGAGCGCGGCATAGAAATATGCGACATATATGCAGAATGGAAAAAGCTCTCCGAGAGCGGCACAGATATCACCGAACTGCTCTCAAACTACATAAATCACCCGACCCCCGAGATGCACGATTTTATAGCCGAAAGAGTGCTGAAAGTGCTCGAAAAACATCTCTCATGAGCGACTTGTTTCACTGTTTTCGTTATCATATTTCACTTTGATACTGTTTTTAGGTCAAAACAAGACCGAGCCGCATGGCTCGGTCTTGTTTTTGAACATTCACTTTTTATGCAGATTTTGCTTTCCGTTTTTCTCTCTTTCAAAACGCCTTTCGGCGGCATCGCAGAGAAAAGCCGTAAGCACGGAGATAAAAAGACAAAGCACCGTATTTTCAAGCGAAAGCGATATCTCGTCCAGACGGCAAAGACGCTCGTATTCCCCGAGAGAGAAGAAAAGAAACAGAGCATATGCAAGCTGCAAAATCACGAGCGGTGCGGTAGAAATAAGAAAAAATGACCCGTTCCTTCCGAGGCTTTTCCTCCCCGTCCTTTTAAGCATCGAAAATATCTTTTTCAAAAATATCAGCCCTCCGTAAATCGGATTTTTCTATATTATACATTGAATTTTTCCGTTTGTCATCACAAAATTTCAGGGTTTTCCGCATGATTTTGCCGAGATATCCCACATATTCCGTTTTTGCATAAATATTCATATTTGGCATAATTTTGCATATATATGATATTTTCGCCAAAAATCGGTAAATCAGTGCTGTTTTTTGCCTTATACGGCAGTATAGCCCCGATGAGTGTTGTTTTTTGTCGAAAACCGTCGTCAATTTACTCTTTACAAATCAAATCGCAGAAAATACAATTATTACATGTGATAATTTTTTCGGGCTTTGGGGGAACTTTTTTATGAAATATTACCAATCTGATTCATGCATCATTTTCAGAAGAGTTTACAGGCTGAACAGCGTAAGAAACGAAATAACAATCGCATGGTCAGGCGGGTTTGCCACACTTTATCTACACACGCGCATACGCGCAAAAAGGGAGATAAGAGCGGTTCGCAGGCTAACTACGAAGCGTGAATTTGCGCTGTATATCGCACGCAAAATATGCAGTCTGCAAATAAGCGCTCTTCACTTTTACGATATCATAAGCGATAATTTGGATGAATTTGCGGAAAGCTACGAACTTGCCGCCGCGAAGTGCTGATTTTTACGATATTTTCGGCAAATGTATTTACTTTTCTTTGATAATATGATAAAATATAGTATATATTAAAGGGTATATACTACCATATCGGAATTTTTATTCCGCACGAGAAAGGAATATCAGCCGTGAAATGTCCCGTTTGTTCATATACGGAAAGCAAGGTTATAGATTCGCGCCCCGCCGAGGATAACAGAAGCATCCGCCGCCGCCGCGAGTGCCTTGCCTGCCAGAACAGATTTACAACATATGAAACCATAGAAACACCGCCTCTGCTCGTCGTCAAGAAGGATTCGACGCGCGAGTATTTCGACAGGTCAAAGCTGCTTTCCGGCATCATCAAGTCATGCCAGAAGCGCCCGATTACGCTTCTTCAGATGGAGCAGATAGTAAATGAAATAGAAGCGGAGCTTCGCAATTCCCTTTCAAATGAAATATCGTCCCAGCATATCGGCGTGCTCGTCATGGACAAGCTGAAAGCGCTCGACGATGTCGCATATGTCCGCTTTGCCTCGGTATACAGGGATTTCAAAGACCTCGATACATTCATGCGCGAGCTGGAAGAGCTGCGCAAGCAGAAGAGCTCGACGAAGCCCGACGACGGCGACGGCACCTGAATCCCGGATTGCGCCATCATATAAGCAATGTAATATTTTATCTGAAAGGATTTCACATATGATAACAATAAAAGAAGTAACCTACAAAAACTACGGCAAGTGTCTCTCGCTCTCAAACGATTCCATGGAGCTCTATGTAACGATAAATGTCGGACCCAGAATCGTAAAGTGCAATCTCCGCGGCAAGGAAAACCTCATGTTTGAGGATATCGACAGGGCTATGAGCGAAGATGTCTCCTCCGTATACGGAGAGGGCAAGAACTGGTATATCTACGGCGGTCACAGACTGTGGCTCAGCCCCGAGAGCCTGCCCGAGACCTACTATCCGGATAACGACCGCGTCGTTTATTCCACCTGCTCCACAGGCGCGGAATTCATTCCTCCCGTTCAGGCTGTGCGCGACCTCCAGTTCTCTTTCTCGATAGAGCTGCATGAAACGGAGCCGCGTGCCGTTATACACCATAAAATAACAAACATGGGCGACAAGCCCGTGACAGGTGCGGCATGGTCGCTCTCCGTAATGGACAAGTGCGGCATGATAGTCATTCCCCAGCCGCAGGAGGATACGGGACTGCTCGCAAACAGAGTCCTCGCTCTCTGGCCCTATACGGATATGACAGACAGCCGAATCTTCTTCGGAAATAAGTATATCGCCCTCCATCAGAATCCCGATATAGACAAGAAAATCAAAATAGGCATCAACAATACCGCAGGCAAGATAGCTTATATCAACCACGGTCAGGCGATGGTCAAGAGTTTTGAACCGGATTTTGAAAACGGCACATATCCCGATTTCGGCGTTTCCTGCGAGGCTTTTGCAAACAGATATTTCGCCGAATCCGAAACGCTCTCCCCGCTCAAAACAGTAGCGCACAATGAAAGCATAGAACATACCGAGGTTTGGACGCTCTTTGACGGCATAGAGATTCCCGAATCGAAGAATGATGCTCTCGAGGCTCTCGGAAACATAGTATTCTGACAGCGCAACGGAGGATAGCACGACGGAGGTGATTCAATGACAATAGGCAGAAAAGCAATGACAGGCAAAAAGGCAAGATTTGTACTTTTCCTGCTCGGCAGAGCTTTCATTTCGATACTGCTGGTAATACTTCAGATAGCATTTTTCATTGCCGCGGGAAATTTTATCACTTCATCAAAATCCATCCTTCAGCCCTTTTTGCTCCTCGCGATATATACCGTTGAGGTGATAGCGCTAATCAAGATAATCAACCGCGACTGGAAGCCTGAATTCAAGCTCGCATGGGCTATTCCTATATGTTCCATACCGGTTTTCGGCATACTTTTTTATATTTTTCTGCGCTACGATGCAACATCGGTCAGTATGAAACGAAAGCTGAAGCGCTCCCTTGCAAAGGAGTATTACGGCAAGGAAAAATACGCGCGCGGCAAAAGCGGACTCATTTATTACCTCTGCAAATGCGGTTTTCCCTCATTTGCAGATGCGGATGTCACATACTTCCCATCGGGCGAAGACAAATTTGCCCGCCTGCTCGAAGAACTGAAAAAAGCGGAGAAATTTATTTTCATAGAGTATTTCATCATGTCGCCGGGGTTTATGCTCTCATCCATACTCGAAATTCTTTTTGCCAAGGCAAAAGAGGGCGTGGAGATACGCATAATGTATGACGGGACGACAGACGCCGTCCGTCTGCCCTTTGACTTCAAGGAATATCTCGCGGAAAACGGCGTGAAATGCGCTGTTTTCTCCCCGATAAAACCGCTTATCTCCTCACAGCTCAATTATCGCGATCACAGAAAGATAGTCGTCATAGACGGCAGAGTCGCTTTCACGGGAGGCGTGAATATCGCCGACGAATACATAAACAAAACGCATCCCTACGGGCACTGGAAAGATGCCGCCGTCATGGTAATGGGCAACTGCGTCAAGAGCTTCACGGAGATGTTTCTGAAAATGTGGAACTTCTCGTGCAGGCGCGATGATGCCGACGGCGATACGGAGAAGTATTTCCCCGCTCTTCCCTATGATGCGGGCGGCGACAGCTACTGCGTTCCCTTCTCCGATGACCCGATAAATGAAGAGGATATCGCCGAGAGCGTTTTTCTCGATATTCTCAATCGCTCGCGCGAATATGTCTATATCATGACGCCGTATTTCATAGTCAATTCGTCCGTCTTTGACGCGATAAAATACGCCGTGAAGCGCGGCGTGGATGTCCGAATAATACTGCCGCATATCCCAGATAAGAAATATGCGCTCAATATTGCGCGTACTTATTACAAGACGCTCATTCCGATAGGCGTGAAAATATATGAATACACCCCCGGCTTTATCCACTCAAAGGTACTCGCGGCGGACGGCGTAAAAGCTGTTGTCGGCACGATAAATATGGATTTCCGCAGTATGTACCTCAATTACGAATGTGCGCTTTATATCAGGAATAATCCCGTGATAGCCGATATCAAGGCGGATTTTGACAGTACATTTGAAAAGTGTGAGCTTATCGGCACAAATAAAAAATACAATATATTCTCCCGTATAGAGGGCGTCCTGCTTAAGCTTTTCGCCCCGCTTATGTAATCATATGAAGAATAAAAATATCAAAAAACTCACCTTTTCCGGCATTTCGCTCGCCCTTTGCATATTGCTCCCGTTTCTCACGGGAAACGACATCGCGCTCGGAAATGCGCTTTGCCTCATGCATATTCCCGTGCTTCTCTGCGGTTTTTCCTGCGGCGGCGCATGGGGTGCGGCTGTCGGTTTTATTGCGCCGCTGTTACGCTCGATTATCGTATCGCGCCCGCCGCTCTTCCCTACGGCTTTTGCCATGGCTTTTGAGCTTTGCGTTTACGGGCTTGTCGTCGGACTGCTCTGCCATCGCCTGCCGAAAAAGCCTGTTTATATCTATATTTCGCTCATTTGCGCCATGCTTTCCGGCAGGATAGTCTGGGGCGCCGTGAAATACATCATCATGGGCTTCGGCGGCGATGCTTTTTCGCTTTCGATATTTGCAAATGCCGTCTTCGTCAAATCCGTGCTCGGCATAGTTTTGCAGATAGTGCTCATTCCGCCGCTCGTGCTTACGCTCCGCCGCGCGGGGCTTGTCGATCCGTGAGCGCGGCAGGCATCACCTCAGTAAATCATCACCGAACTTCATTAAAGGAGGACAATATATGAACACACTACCGACTCAGGACAAATCCGAGCGCGCCGGGCGCGTTATTCTCGGGCTTCTCGGTGCATTTCTCTTTTCCCTTGCGGGCGGACTCTGCTGGTTTACGCTGTACCGCCTGAATCTCATATCTGCCATCAGCGGCATAGTTGGCGTTGTCTGCGCGATAAAGGGCTATTCCCTTTTTGCAAAAAAAGAAAGCGTCGGCGGCGTTATCGCGGCATCTGTCATCGCTTTTGCAGTGCTTGTCGGCGCATGGTTTCTCTGCTTTTCCTATGATGTATATGAAGCATATCAGGATTGGTATGCGGCCGGCGATATCGGCTACACGCTGTCGTTTTCCGAGTCGATAGAAGCCACAGCGAAATATTATATCCATGAGCCCGAGGTGGCAAAAGTTTACTTCAGAGATTTGATAGTCGGCATGGTCTTTGCGCTTCTCGGCGCATCATGCAGCATTGCCACCGCGATAAGAAAAATAAAAATGCAAAAACTTGCCGCAAACATTAAGCCTGATGAAGAATCTGCCGAGGGCGAGGACGGAGCGGAGCCCGATGACTTTGCTTTGTATAAAAGAAAGTTGCGTCGCCTTTTCGGCAATGAAAATCATTCTGATGAAATCGATGCCGATATCTTCAGTCATATGACTCCCGCCTGCGGATATACAGGCATAAACTATTTTGTCCTGCTGAAGAAAGTGGATTTTGCAAGCGGGCACATGCTCGCAGACTATACAAAAAGCTGTACCGAATATGCGGTACGCACGGGACTTGCGGTCAGCTGTACGCCTACGGCAGGCACGCAGACAGGTGCCGTCTGCTTCAATATGATGGTGTGCGATGCCTGCGATATGTCTGCCATTGAATTTGCCCGCTCGAAGCCGAACCGCCTGAAGCACGGCATTTTTGAGATTCCCGTGCTGATTGATATAGTCTCAAAAAGGCTGTATATCTTCGATAAGGGGCGCTTCCTCGGTTTTCCCATGTATCGCGAAATGAAAAATTTTGTGGCTGTAAATCTTCTGCCCTGAATAAGTCGAAAACGGCTTGCGGAAATC